>JASHTZ010000346.1 GCA_030040295.1 Terriglobia bacterium
ACGCTCGAGCAGGCGGTAGAATCGCCGTCGTTCCACCGCTTTGAGCAGCAGCCAGCCGGTTAAAAGCACCACTATGATCAGCCCTCCGGCGCGCCCAAAGGCCGCCAACCACTCCAGGATCCAGTCAGCTTCGGTGTGGAAGGCTCGGCCCAAGCCCATGGCCGACCCGGCCCAGAGCGTGATTCCGACAAGATCCAGCGCCACAAAGCGCAAGAACGACACCTTGATCATCCCGGCCAGGGGTGCGGCCACGGTGTTAAGCCCGGGAACGAATTTGGCGATCAGGAGCGATTTCAGCCCTCGCCTTTTAAAAAAGCGTTCGGTGCGGCTGACGCAGGAGTCTGGCGACAGGGAAAGGGAGCAGAGCCACCGCAGAATGGGCCGCCCGCGACTGCGGCCAAGCCAATACCAGATTCCATCACCCGTCAGCGCCGCGCAGAGGCAGAGAATAAACTCCACCGCCAGCCGGAGGTGCAAAGCGTCGGCCAGGGCCGCCGCGAAGAGCATGACCGGGTAGCAGGGCACGGGCAGGCCGAGACTTTCTGCTAAGACGGTTACAAAGATAAACGGATATCCGTAAGTGCGCAGGATGTGAAACATGGGAGTACCCGAAGCTTGCCAGAAGAATTGGGGATGGACGGGTTAGGCTTCATGGTTTCAATGCCTTACCGGGGGTGTTGCAATGGCTTCTCGTCAACTTCTGGCCGCTCACTGGGGTCTGTTCTATTCTATGTGGCTCCGCAAGTTTTTAACGATGCACGATAGGGCAGCATTGGTCTTTATCACCTCCCTTGACCGTACCGGGGGACGCAATGGACCAGCTGTGAAAACCGATCCCACGTTGTGCTCATCGGCGCGAAGCTTTGAACAGGTAGGCCTTTATATTCCGTTCTCTGGACGGATACTACTGAGTCTTGCAAAATATAGTGACAACCGCTGTTGTAGCGGTGGTCTACGACCGCCTGATTTTCGACGCTCATAGAGCGCCGCTACAGAGAATGATTGTCACTATATTTTGCAAGATTCAGCAAGGGCCTTTGAAAACGCGTGGTCAGACAGTCGCATCGATTCGCGATACAAACTCGTTGAGAGACCCGAGTGCGATGGGCCGAGCCCGGCAGCTAAACTACGACATTTCCTTTCTGCCGCGGTAGTATACCTCGATGGACGTGGCGCCGTGAGCTATTTGTTCGATAAGAGCCCCGCCTCTATCACCGGCGTCCCACTCGGCCTGCGCTGCGAGGCACAGAGCCGCTAAACCAAAATTCACCCCCAAACTAGGGCGGTGAAGATTTTGGACCCACGATTGAGTCCGTAAGCTGATTTGTTGAGCAGGGGTGAAGGCGTGCCCGGGCGGGTGTTGAAGGTACCTGTGAGGCGGCAGAAAGTTTCGGTTATTGATATTTTCTCCCCGTCGGGCCTGATCGAGCACGAGGCGCGTTTGAGGCGTCCAACCGGGCCAAAGGCCCGGATAGTTCGGATGACCCGCCAGAACGTGGACGGTCGGGTCGTGGTCGAGCGCCGGCGACAAAGCGAAGTTGAAAGCCACTGCCGAAGCGATCTCCTGTGGAGTCATCCGCCAAACGATAAAATGCCCAGCCATAAAGCTCCCCTACTCACGGACGTAAGTATGTCCGAAATTCACAACCGCCAATTTTCAGACGATACTCTCTTTGCTATCGTAACACCCCCCTACTCGATGGACAAGGCCGACGCCGTACTCCTAAAGCTGGCCTAAAGGCGGTCAGCATAGTCTTGTGAATTTACATCCCGGAAATGGGATTTGCGGTGCACCTTGGCCGGCACTTTCTTATTTCCTCTAAGTATCTTCATGGCCTGACAAAGGTTCGACTGAGGAGTACCATAACATTTCGGCACCTGAGCAGTGATCGCCAGTCTTGATAGATCCAGATTTGAATATAGGTGAACGCTCTCAAGGAGAAGCAAAATGACCCGTCAGGAAGCAACGCAATTAATATTGCAGGCCAAGCAGACGCGCGGCATTTCCTTTGAAGAAATTGCTCGCGCCGTGGGCCGGAACATTGTCTGGACCACGGCCGCGGTGCTGGGCCAGGCGACGATGAGCAAGGAGGAGGCGGAGAAGGTCATCGCCCTTCTGGGACTGGACGCGCCTGTCGCGGTGGCCCTGCAAACCATTCCCACCAAGGGCTCGCTCGACACGACAGTTCCTATTGATCCCTTGATTTATCGCTTCCACGAGATTACTCAGGTTTACGGCACCACGATCAAAGCCATCATTCATGAAAAGTTTGGCGACGGCATTATGAGCGCCATCGATTTCACCCTGGAGATCGAGCGCGTCCCGGACCCGCACGGCGATCGAGTGAAAGTAACTTACAACGGGAAATTCCTGCCCTATAAGAAGTGGTGAGGGCACGGCAAGCCAACGTTGGCGCGAGTTCCTTCAGGGCGCACTTTTCTTTCGAGGCATGAATACGACGGTATCCGAAGTCGACTCCGACGAAACCGTCCGCTGAACTTTCAAAGTCTGCCCGTCCTCGGAGAGCGTCCATCGTTCCTTGCTGCTGAGGGCCAAGTAGGTTTGGCCATCTTTGGTTTCCTCGTAGGCAGTCGACAGGTTCAATGACTTTCCACCCTTTGACCACTTGGTCGTGAGTTGGACAGTGCCATAGCCGCGATGTGATTGATGGTCTTTTTCCCGTCCAAATTGTAAGTAGCCTGGGCAGGGATCGTTTGCAGTGCCAAGGAACCGGGACCGCTGCTGCCTGGAGTTGCGTCGCCCATGGTTCCGCTGCCTCTCTTCAGCCCGCCGTTTGCGGCCTTCGAGCCCTGCGATTGGGCATTTGCTTCATTCTGGAGAGCCTGGAGGTTACTGTTGTTTCCGGACCCCTGCTCACTGGTGTCGACCGCACCGCCGGGTAGAGTAGTAACTGAAAGCTGGTTTCCATCCTGCTTGATCGTCACCGTGTAGTTCGCAAAACCTTTGGGTACGGATTTCTGGCTTTCTTTGTCGAGCACCCAGGTGCCCGAGTAATTACTCTGCGCCGCCATGATGGAAAGCGCATACAGGCACAGTGCTGCTGCGGCGACGCCGATTACAACCGTTCTTTTCATGGGACACCCCTCTTAGTGGGCGGTAAGGTAACCTTCAAATTGCCTTTGCCAGGCGTCGGGCGTTGTGTGGATGGCCCGGCCAAGGAAAGATGAACGCAATCGAACGAGCTCGGGAAGCTTCCGGCAGGCGATGGCATAGCGGCGGAAGCGCGGCTGGAGCATCAGGGAATCGTCCGGCAGATAGATGGGTTCACGCCGGAAGTTGAGCAGCACGATGGCGCGATTCAACTGGCGAATGGCGGATTCAATGAGCGCCGGAGACTTGGTGGGATCCCGCAATTGCGCCGCCTGCTCCTGGGG
>JASHTZ010000347.1 GCA_030040295.1 Terriglobia bacterium
GTCGCGCCAGAAATGCGAGGGAAGGGGAAAGCCCTGGCCCGCCAGAATGGCTTCGGACGGCTCTTCCAGCCCCATTTCGAGGTCCGTGACGTCGTCCGGGTGAAGTGAAATCGTGATGGTGTTGATGATCTTATAGGCGGATTCCTGCAGGGAGTGGGAGCCGTGCACGCAGAGGTCGGAGAGCGCTTCCAGTCCCCAGCGCGAAATCGCCAACGCGGAAATCCAACGGATCGGCGTGCTCATGCCGTCGATGGGAGCGGGCGTGTATTTGTGGAACAAGGCCATGGTTTGTCCCGAGGGAGCTGTGGCGCCCACGACAAGATGGCCGAAGTCCCCCTGCTCCGCCTTCAGGCGCGCGGCGTCCTCAGCGGCGGCTCGCTGCTCCATGCTTGCCACCTTGGCCTTCGCCTCCGGCTGCGCGAACATTTTCCCTTCCAGAAGCTGCTCCACCGTGACGGGGATAATGGTTTGAATTGGGCGGACGGGCAGGAAGAGGCCGCAAAGCAGGAGTTCCGGAATCAGGACGAGGGGGAAAAGCGTGAGGGCTTTTTCCGGCGTCGAAACCAGGCTTGAGATAACCAGGCCGATCAACGAGCCGTTCACCGCCACCAGGAACATGATCAGAATGGCGGCGCCCGCTTCCGGCAGGCTAAGCTGGAGCGCATGATTGACCAGCAGACAGATCAGCACGACGGAGAAGCATTGCACGAAGGCGACGAAGGACAGCACCGCGACCTTGGAGAGGATGTAGGAGGGGATTTTCAGCCCCGTCTGGCGCTCGCGTTTGTAGATGGACTGCTCATCAACGATTTCGCGGACGGAGTTCGAGCAGCCGAACCAGAGGGCGGAGAACATCGCCATGAAGATGGTCTGCACCTGGTTGGGGCCGCTGGCCATCAAGGCCACGAGCACGGCCACCAGCGGCGCTTGGCCGAAGAGCAGAAGGGTTTGGGCGCGATCGCTAAACTTCAGCTCCCAGGTGCGTTGCAGCAGTGTGGCGAACTGGCGAAGGCTGAAGCGTTTTTCCTGGCGCGCATGTTCCTGGCCGCCAGTCGCCGCGCCGGCATGCGCGGGAATATTGCGCTGCGGCTCCGCCACGAGGTTCTGGTAGAGGGGTGAGGCCTGGAATTTTTTCTTGAGTTCCAGCGCGTAGGGAACCGTGTTGTTGTCGGTGAGGTCGTCGTAAACGTCGGGAGGCGTCTCCGCTTTGAAGTACTCGAGAAATTTTGTTCCAGGGCCGTAGTACGCCAGGCGTCCCTGAACCATCACCAAGACTTTGTCGAGCACGCCGAAAGAGCCAAGCAGGTGAGTGGTGATGACGATGGTGGAGCCCTGGTTGGCGAGCTGGCGGAAGAGCATCATCATCAGCGTTTCGGTGCGGGGGTCGAGGCCGGCGGTCGGCTCGTCGAGGAAGAGCACGCCCGGTTTGGGCAGCAGCTCGATGCCTAGGCTCACACGCTTGCGCTGCCCGCCGCTGAGCGTGGAGACGGGATTGTCCCAACGCTGCGTGTCGAGCTTCAGCGTGTCGAGCATCTCCTCCACTCGGCGGTTGATTTCGTCTTCGGAAATGTCGTCGGAAAGGCGCAGCTTCGCGGCGTAATAGAGGCAGCGGCGCACCGTCAACTGCCGGTGCATGATGTCTTCCTGCGGAACGAAACCGATGGTGGACTTCATCGCATCGAGGTTCTGATAAAGGTCCACGCCGTTGTAGAGCACCTTGCCGTTGGTGGGCTTCACAAAGCCGTTGAGCGCGTTCATCAGCGTGGTTTTGCCCGCGCCGCTCGGGCCCAGAAGGCCGATCAGCTCCTTGGGCTTCACCACCAGCGAGAGGTCGTCGAGCAGCAGCTTCGGCTGGCCCGAGTTGCGGTCCGTCACCTGGAAATTCAGGTGGACGGAATCAAGCCGCACCACGCGGCGGTCCGGAACGTGCGTCAGCGCGCCACCGTGGAAGTGCAGCTCGGAGGGACCGATTACCACGCGATCGAGTTCCTGGAGCTCGTGGTGCTTCACCCGGATGCCGTTCACAAACGTGCCGTTCACCGAGCCCAGGTCAACGATCAGGCTCCTGCCATTTTGCTTCACGATCTCGGCATGCCTCTTGGAAACCACCGGATGGGCGATCACCACGTCGCAGCCCGGGTCGCGGCCGATGACCAGATGGTCCTTGGTCAGGTCGATGTTCTCCATTTTGAGCTGCGGCTCGAGCCCGGAGCGGAAGATCAGCGACTTGCCGCTGTATCGGCCGAAGGTGATGTAATCGCCATCGTGCAGCTCGGCGGATTTCACGCGGATGCCGTTAACGAAGGTTCCGTTGGCAGATTGATCCGTCAGCTCCACCTTGTCGCCTTTGAGCGCGAACACCGCATGAACGGCGGAAACAGAGACGTGATCCAAAACCATTTTGCAACGCGCAGGATCGCGCCCCACGATTAGGCCTTCGTCCGGAATGTCTTCGCTTTTGACGGCGAATTTATCGACGATCAATTCCACGTGGGGGCGAGCCATTACGTCGGTGAGCTTGATGGCCACAGTGCCGCCGACGGAGCGGTCCTGCTGCTGCGCAGCGGCGATGTCCGCCTGGCTGACGAGCGAGGTGTGAATCTGCCCATCGTCCGAACCGGTGTCGGTTCTTCGCACCGGGGGGGCAACGACGGCGGGGACGTACGATTCCACGCGGAACTGGTGCTTGCCTCCGGCGCCGAACGACACGAGGTCATTGGGTTTCAGAATCGCTTCCTGAACACGCTTTTGATTGACGAATGACCCGTTCGCGGATTCTCGGTCGCGGAGCATGATTTGACCGGAGTCATTCAGGCCCACCCAGGCATGTTGACGCGAGACTTGGTCGTCGGCGAGAACGATTTGGCATTTCGTCTGGTCTCTGCCGACCGTGAGACCTTTCGCGGTAATGTTGAAGTTGCGGCCGGAAAGCATGCCGACGGTGCCGACAAGACGGAAAGCGGGAGGACCGGCAGGCGGAGCCATCGCCCCAACCGCCGCGGGAGGCTGGGCGATGCGCCGGGGCGGTGGAGGAGCGGCCACCGTTGGGCCGGCATCCTCTTCGCCCATTGCCCGGCCGCAAACCCGGCAAAATCGATAACCCGCTTCGTTGATTTCGCCGCACGTGGGGCACTTCATGACTTAGCCCTCAGCTTTCAGTTTGCAGTTTCCTCCCGCCCCCGTTCGACCGGCAGGGCAAGAAAGACAATTGACCACCGACCAGTTTTTATGCTTGCGGTTTAAAGTCTTCTTCTTTGAATTCTTTGCATTCGACGGGAGCCCCATCCATGGGAGGAAGGCCGTGCCCGGTGAACTCCGCGACCACCACGGTGATGTTGTCCGTTCCCCCGTTGGCATTGGCCTTCTCGATGAGGGCTTTACAGATGTCCGGGAGCTCATCCCCCCGGCTCCCCAGCTCCAGCAAATCGGGCTCGGGCACCATGTTGTACAAACCGTCGCAGCAAATCAGGATTCGGTCTCCCTGATGCATACGGGCGTAGGTCACTTTTACGTCGAGAGTTTCGCTACTCCCCACCGCCTGGGTGAGAATGCTCTTCCGGTTGTCCTTTTCCGGATCAGCAGGCATTTCCGCGCCGATGTCCTGGAGATAATTCAGGAACGTCTGATCGCGCGTCAATCGGGTGAGTTGTTTATCCCGGATCAAGTAACAGCGCGAATCGCCCACCTGGCCGACAAACAGATGCTGGCCGAAGAGCGCGGACGCCGTCGTGGTGGTTCCCATTCCGCGGTAGGCGGGTGTCGCCAGGGCTTTCTGGTAAATGATCTGGTTGGCGTATTCGATGGCTTCGCGCAGGAGGATGACGAAGTTGGCTTCGCTGGCGTTTCCAAGCGACTTCAGGTTGTCATAGAGGCGCTTGGGAACGGTGACTGCGGCAAGTTGGCTGGCGATTTCGCCACTC
This sequence comes from Terriglobia bacterium, assembly GCA_030040295.1. Classification (GTDB taxonomy): domain Bacteria; phylum Acidobacteriota; class Terriglobia; order UBA7540; family UBA7540; genus Bog-366. Next base: position 3,921 of record JASHTZ010000347.1, read on the forward strand.
GCTTCTCCACCCATTCCATCCGCCACCATGAACAATGAACCCAGCGGCCCCACTTCATGGTCGCGCAATGAGGGTGAGATGCCCACTTCGCCCGTGGTCAGATTGCAGATGACAAAGTTGTCCTCATTGTTCTTGCGGACGCGACCCATGTCGGACAATGCAAACGTGTCCACATGTATGGCCTTCGCATCGCTACCCGTTGTCTCGGCCACGGCCCTCACCTTCCCCTGGCGGCAGTCACGGTCACCCGTAACCTCAGTGAATCCGCTCTGTGCAATGACACCTTGAACTTAAGTACCTGCTTGAACTCAACACCACAGGGGCGCCTTCATGCCCCGATAACTTTCCCGGCGTTCGGACAGCCACGTACAGCCAAATAGCCTGGAGGCTGGGTTTGGTGGTATGAAATAGCTCTTTCTTCTTACCATACCCGCCGCCGGCTCGCAAGGGATTCGGGGCATTGATCGCGGCGTCAGGGATTCGCCTACGTGGAGTCTGCCGGCGCCTGCTGATTGCTCAATCTTTGTCCTATTTTCAGGTGTGCGTGTATAGTTCAGCGCCCCAACCCTCGGCGCATTGATCCCTATTCCTAACTCCTGCTTTTGTGGAGTTCCTCCACAATTTGCGCCGCCACACGGTGTGCATAGTCCAAGTCCTGCGGCGGCAGCGAGATGGCTGCCACCTTGGCATGACCTCCACCCCCATATTTTTCGCAAATGCTCGCCAAATTGGCATTCTTGGGCGCGTTGTTCCAAGGATTGCTGCCCACGGCGATTTTGATTCGCTCTTTCGACCGGCTGATCCCCACGCAATATACAGAATCGGGAAACAGATAATAGGGGATGAATTTATTGAAGCCCTCCACCGGCAGGTCCGAGAGGTCAAAGAA
>JASHTZ010000348.1 GCA_030040295.1 Terriglobia bacterium
ACCGTTCCTTTGAAACAGCGATTTTTTGCCACTCGGCGCCTGCTGCCCGAGTATCCGGATCGAATCGGCTCACTCCGCAAAGATGGAGCCAAGCTTGTGGTGGTTTATGGAATCGGACGGGCCTGCCACATTGCTTTTTGGGAGCCGCATTTTGGAATGGAGTTTTCGAGCGACGAAGAGTGGCGAAAGCAGACGCATCGCCTGGGCGCCCGCCTTCATCCCCTGACGATCGAGCAGAATGCCATTACCAGTTTCAAAAGCCGCACCACCCTGGTCCCCGCTTACGCAAACACCATCGGGCCGGCTTTTTTTACCAACGCCGATTACGCCATTGGCGGCGCGGACGGTGAACTCGGCCGCGGAATGCAGTGGCAAGGGCTCTCGCTCTGGGTGACGCTCCGGCACGCCGTAAGCCGCCACATCCCCTCCACCTGGATGCCGACCCAACCCGGCGTCCTCTACTTCACGAAGGAGCTCGCCGGGCCTTTGGTTCCCGAGGTCAACTGATGTCACTCACATCGAAGCCCCATCGCCTGCTCGCCATCATGGCCCATCCCGATGACGTGGAGATGCTCGCTGCGGGCACGCTTTTTCACCTCAAGGACCTGGGATGGGAGCTGGGAATCGCCACCATGACGGCGGGTGATTGCGGCTCCGCCACGATGGGGCGCGAAGAGATTGCGCGTGTTCGCCGCGCTGAAGCCCAATCCGCCGCGGATTATCTCGGCGCGTGGTACGCCTGCGTGGGCCTGATGGACGTCGAGGTGATCTATAACGCGGAAAATCTCCGCCGCGTGATGGAGGTGATGCGCCGCTTTGATCCCGACGTGGTGATCGCGCATTCCCCCGCGGATTACATGCTGGATCACGAGGAAGCCTCCCGCCTGGTGCGAGGAGCGACGTTCGCGCATGCCGTTCCCAACTATGAAACCCGCCAGGATTCACCCGCCCCGCCCGGCCGTGCCATCCCGGCGCTTTATTACGCCGACGCCATCGAAGGGAAGGACCCGCTGGGACGCAGAATCCCTCCGCAGTTTTACGTTGACATCAGCAAAACGCTCGATGGAAAGCGCGAGATGCTCTCGTGCCACGTCTCGCAGCGCGAATGGCTGCGTTCGCATCACGGAATTGACGAGTATCTGGAGCGAATGACGGCATGGGCGGCAGCGTACGGAGCCGAATGCGGTTTTTCCTATGCGGAAGGGTTTCGACAGCACCTTGGACACGCATATCCGCACGGACCCATCTTGCAGGAGGCGCTCAAGGGCTTCCTCCAGACTTCCGGCCCTAAAGCCCCCCAATGAAACTTTCGGGGAGGATGGACTTCCTCATCCAGGTATTGTTTTCTGCTTTTCACGGAGATAATATTTCCCCCGCAAGGGCCCATGCGGTTGTCTACGCTGAATACCATTCCCGCATCGTAATTCATAGGTGGAGGGGGAAAACATGAGAAATAATATTCGGATAGTTTGTATGATTTTCGGCGCCCTTTTGACAATCCTTGTGCTGGGCGGCGCTGACGCGGCGCGTGTGGTCGCAAAGGAAAAGACCCCGCAAGTCGGACCCAACGATCCCACCGTTCGCCTTTACAACCTCCTGGATTCCAAGTACAACGGAAACCTCGAAGATTACTGCGTCTTAGCAGGCGTCGTTGACGATCCCAAGAATCCGGGCCAAAAACAACAAAACGTTCTCCGCATCGTCTACAAAAAAGATCGGGCATTCGGAAAGCTTCTGATCTACGTGCGGTCGGTGGGTCAACTCTCACCCGCCCAACTGAAGACGTACAGCCCCAAGCAGATCTACGATTTCGCCGAGACGGATTCCGAAAAGTTTACCAAAACTGACCCGGGACCCTTCGGCAAACCGGGTGACGTTTATTTTCAGCTCGCTCCCGACGGGGGCGCGTTGACGCCAGTGAACATAACACCCGACGTACAGGCCCGATATGATCATTTGCTCAGCGTTTATCTGACGCCCTCACTGGAAAAAGGTATGCCGGTGGGGAGTACGCCATAGCACAATCGTTGCGCTCGTCAATGAAGCGAGCATGAAGCTGCGGCGTTCCACCTGCGCTGAACAGCCCACGGGCACTTAATGGGGATTCTGAGGATTCCCTTCCGTCAGAACGACGCGCGGAAACGAAGACGGGTTCTCGGCGCTCACTCGAAACAGGTGGTCTTTCTTGGATCGCATCACGATCCGTTGCAAGTCCTCCGCATCGGTGGGTTTCGGCGGGCGCATGACTTTGTTCACGCCAAATTCCAGCCCCAGCTCGTATCCCACACTAAACTTCCCGCCCTCGAAGAAGGTCACAGGAATTGCGATATCTCCTGAGTAGCCATGCGGGGTTTTCTTCCACGCCGTAAAGATCTCCTGCGTGTAATCATGGGGCTGCGAGCGCGGAGGCAGGTAATCTTCGTCGGAAAAAACGCTGTGCTGGACGCCGGCGAAATCTCCAGGGCTGAAGTAAAGCGTATACTCATCGCCGGTAGGTTCGGTGGCGTAGTAATTCTTGCGGAATCCCGTTTCCAGCCTCAGCACAACTGAGTCGCCATTCTGAATGCCGCGCCCGAAGAAGGGTTGGTAGAGGTCCGGATCCGTGACATCGACTCCCACGTAGAGGAAGCTGGCATCCCACGCCAGGGCCAAGCGCGCGGAAAGGTTGTACGGGCCATTCCACAGCTTGGCGCCCGTCATCACCTGCGCGGCCTCGTCCAGCTTGTACACCGCGCTGCTTTCCCACTTGGAGAAATCTCCATCCAGATTGGGAGACTGCCCCAGGTGGTATGCGGAAAGCGCTTCATAATTTTCATCCCATTGCAGGATGCCATTCCCCTGAGAACGGAAGGCGGGATCAGCGCTAACCTCAGGAATCCGCTCGGCCGCCCGCTTCACGGCCGGAGCAATCTCCTCGAGAAAAGGCTGAAGGCGCCGCTGGTAGCGCAAGCGGTCGAATGCCGAATTCATTTCGTCCATCTGCGCCTGCATCTTTGTAATGTCGATTGGCTGGCGCCGCTCATTGAAAAGCGGGGTGAAATTTCCGCCGTCCCAGATGTAAGATCCGTAAACCTTCAGAAACGGCGCAAGCTGGTGAGGGGCATCGTCGCCATATTGGGATTCCACGGCGTGCGTTTCAGATTGCGCCGGATCGTAAGCCGCAGGGTTCCACAGGTAATCCGCAACGGTCTGGAGCGGAATCATCGAGGCGCGCGGCTCGATCATGGGGTTGGAAATGAGACCGCGCACCACGCCGGGCAGGTTTTTGTCACGGCCAACCAGCGGCCCCAGATAGCGGCACCAGCGCGTTTGGTCGTTCACGGGGTAGTTGTCCCAGATGAGCGGCGGGCGACGGATCAATCCATCCCACTCTCGCGCTTGGTCAACAGTAATCGCGGGCGAAAAGACCTTCGGACCCGTCCATATGATAGGCACGCCGGGATCGACGCCCGCGCCCAGCTCCTGGACATAATCGCGGCTGCCCCATTCATTCGTGTAAACCGTGGGAGTCAGCGTCAGGCGGTTGGCCGGTGATTGCTCTTTGAGATACTTGTAGAGCTTGTTGGTAAGGTAGATATGCGCCTGCGCGAGGGTTTTGAATTGCGCCTTGTCCTGTGCGTCCTGCAAATCCTGAGGCACATCGTCGAGAAAAAGGGCGAAACATGAAACGCCCAGCTTCCCAACGCCCGCCAGCTTGTCGGTCAGCAACTGGAAATCCCGCTCGCTCGAGTAGGTCATGCTGAGTCCAGGGCTGATAGCAAAACAAAAATCCACGAAATTTCGTTTGGCGGTGTCCACCAGCTCGGCCAATCGCTGCTGAGCTTCCGGCGGATACGGATCGCGCCACAGCTTGCGTTGGTAAGGATCGTCCTTGGGGGCGTAGTAATACACATTCATGCCGTGCGCTCCCTCGAAGCGCAGAATCTCCATGCGGTTCTGAGGTGTCCAGGGAGTACCGTAAAAGCCTTCCACCACGCCGCGCTCCGGGAACGAGGGGAAATCCACGATCACTACGGCCAGGCCATTGCGCTCAACTCGCACGACCTGCGGACGGGGAATGAGCTGGCTCGAGAGGTTGGGCGGATAGATCGCAAGCAAATCCGGAACCCTCAGCAAGGCATTGTGAAATCCCTCCCAAGCATTCGCGGTGATGCGCAGGCGATTGGGAACCGCCGCGCGCGGGTAATTGGCCTCGATGATGTAGGATTGCTGAGCAACCTCTGCCGTGGGAGCAATGGCCGTGGAGCCGGCGGCGCGATTGAGTGCATCCAGAAAAGCCGCCGCGTCGCTCTCCTGGCGCAGCTCAATCGCCAGGCCGCCCGCTTCCGGGACAAGATCCGGCCGCGCCGCTGCGCCTTTCAAAATGCGGATGAGGGCCTGGTCCTGCCCCGCCAGCACGTTGAGTTGCCGCTCAATGCGCTCGTCAAGGTCTCCGGCTACTGAGACGGTCCAGGCATGTTCCTGGCCGAGGGCGACGGGCGCCAGGGAGATGACGAGCAAAATGATCAGGCCGCCGGCGATGCAATTTTTCATGCCGAAAATGATTTGGGTAACTCTCATCCGCTTCACCGCCTGGTTATATACTATAAAATGATATATCGAGCCACTGGTCCGGCGGCTTTAGCGGCGGTCCCGCCCAGGCAGAACGGCGGTCGCAACGCGCCGCCCCAAATCTCAAGGATACCCATTGTCACTTGCCGTCCCTAATCTCCCAGAATTCAGGGTCCTCTACGCCCAAGTGCCAGGCGGCGAAGCCGCGGAGATGATAGAGCTGCACGAGGGCGATTTTCTCCCGCAAGCTGCGGGCATCGTCAAACCACGCAGTACGCAGAGTGCGGCCCTCCCGCAGTTGGAACCACGCCGTCCGCGAAAGGTCGTCCCAGTGTTGCTCGCTGCCGGGCGAATCGAGAAAGGGCTTCAAATCTTTGTAGGCAAGGCTGTGCGCGGCGGCAGAGCCCGCGGGAACGTCCCACTCGCGTCCATAGAGCGGAAGACCCAGCAACAACTTTTCCGGCGGCACGCAGCGCACTGCATAATCGAGTGCCGCTTTCACCCACTCATAGCCGGCCACCGGTCCGGGCGGAGTGGCTGGCGTATGCTGGTCGTAAGCCATCAGCACCAGGAAATCCGCCCCTCGCCCAAGCTCGCGATAATTAAAAGCCCCACCCCATTCGCCGGTGCGAAAACCTTCGGGTGAAATATTAGGGTACACGTCGGAAAAACGCGGCGCCACTGCCACGCTCAGCAGGCGATGATCGCGATGCAGCCTCGCCGCCAGGCGCGCCACGAATCGAACGTAGGCAAGGCTGTCGGCGGGCGCGAAGCCTTCGAAATCTAATTGCCACCCCAGGAATCCCTCTCGCTCGGCAAGCTGCTCAAGATTCTTTGCCGCGCGCTCCTGCGCTTTGGGATTGTGAAACAGGCTGTGCGCCGTGGCGCGGTCGAAATCCGGGTTTATCACGAGCGGCATCAGCGGCAGCTCCGCCTGTCGCGCCATATTCTCAACGCCGGGAGGTAGCTGGCCGTGCAAATTTCCTGCGCGGTCCAGCCAGAAACATTGAGGAGCGAGAATACTCATTGCGCCGGCGTGCGCCTCGAGAGATGCCAGCCCCACCGAATCGTCTGAATAATAAAACATCGCCAAAGGACTGGCATTCATCACTTGCTCGCTTGCCTTCATCAGGACAGCATCTCCGGCGGCCTGGTCTTTCAATGGTCCTGCATCCTGTGCCTTGGCCACACAAGCAATGAGGCACACAAAAATCACTACAAGTTGACGGACGAATTTGGAATTTTGAGACTCGAAACTGGAAATTCGACCGAAGGAGCGCGCGTTTCCGGTTTCCAGCTTCCACTTAGCTCCCACGCCGAGCCTCCAATTTTTAATCATGTGGTCCGCCGTGACCATGCCTTCCAAATCCAGTACGCAGGGATGCCGCTGCCTACCAGCACCAATCCCCAAAGCGAATCAACGCGCTGGTCCGCTTGCCAGAACGTATTAGCGAGAAGGAATGCGGAAAGAATCACGAAAACCGCCGGAACCACGGGGTATCCCCAGGTGCGATAGGGGCGCGGCAAAGCGGGCTCGCGGCGGCGCAGAATGAATACACCCATCGTACAAAGCGCGTAGAAGAGGAATTCGGAAAATATTGCCTTGGTGTAGAGAGATTCGTAGCTGCCCGTGAGTGTGAACAGCGACGCGATGATGGCCTGCCCCACGAGCGAAACCGCCGGCGTGTGGAAGCGGTGATTTACCGCCCCCAGACCTGCCGGGAAAAGCCCCGCGCGCGCGGTGGCATAGGGAACGCGCGAGCCCGACAGAATTGAGCCGTTCAGTGTTGCGAAAGTCGAAATCAGAACGCCCACAGCGATAAATGCTCCACCGCCACCGCCCAGAAACCTCCGCGCCGCATCCGAAGCCACGGTTTTCGTGCCCACAATCTGCGCGCTGGGCAGGACGTAAAAATAGGCGAGGTTCACAAGGATATAAACCACCAGCACCAGCAGCGCCCCGCCGATCAGCGCCAACGGAATGTTGCGCTGGGGATTTTCGACTTCGCCGGCGACCATGCTCAGGTTGTTCCAACCATCATACGCCCAGAGCGCTGAGACCGTAGCAACTCCGAAAGCCGCCAACAGGCTACCATGCCCTCCCGGCGCCAGCAGGGAGTGAAAACTCTCCCACGAGCCATGACCGAACGCCAGGCCCAAAACGATTAGCGTCGCAAGGACCAGCAGTTTTGAAGCGGTAAAAATCGTCTGAACCGCGCCGCTGCGCCGCACCCCCAGAATGTTCAGCCCAGACAGCAGCAACACCATGGCTGTTGCGCCGAGCTGGAGGCCCGTCAGGCGCAGATCGAACGCGTGACCGCCCATCGCGAAGGAAGTTCCCCAAACGGTGTCTCTCATCCGCGGGAAAAAGTACGCGAGGTAGAGGACAAATCCCGTGGCGATGGCGGCGATGGAAGCTGTCTTGGCGATAATGAACTGCGTCCAGCCGTAAAGGAATCCCCAGAGGGGACCGTAAGCGCGGTGCATATAGACGAATTCCCCGCCCGCCTCGGGTAGCGCAGCTCCCAGTTCGGCATAACTGAGCGCGCCGAAAAGGCTCAGCACGCCTGCGGCCAGCCAGACGGCCAGCACCAGCCCCGGCGTCCCAACCTGTTCCAGCATGATGCCCGGAACCACGAAAATCGCAGTCCCGATCATCGTGCCGGCCACCACAGACGTGGCGCCGAACACACCCAAGCCTTTCACCAAGCCGTTGGTTGTTTCATTTTGCATGTATGCCGGTTATCCCGAGTGAGCCGGGACAGTTGCGTTTTCACGCCAGGCGATGCTCACCAGAATTCCCACGACGAATGTTACAACAGTTCCAATAGCCACGTACCACGTCCAGGCGATGGAGGTGGAGCGAATGACGTATCCTAGTGTGGCGAGGGCAGCCAGAGCGCCCACCAGCGCGCCGCGGCTCGAGGCCCGGCGGGTGAGGACTCCCAGCAGAAAAATCCCCAGCATACTGCCATAGGGAACGCTGGCCACAGTCAGCGCCAGCTCCAGCGCGCTTTGCCGGAGATATTGCGCCGCCAGCGCGATCGTAATAATCACCGCGCCCCAAATCAAAGTCACTACTCGCGAGACCCGCAGGTAATGCCGCTCGTCGGCGTTCGGGCGCGCGAGGGGTTTGTAGAAATCCATCACCGTTGTTGACGCCAGGGAGTTGAGGGCGGCGCTCAAGTTGGCCATGCCCGCAGCAAGGATGGCGGCCGTCAGCAATCCGCAGAGCCCCACCGGCAGTCGCGTGATGACGAAAGTCGGATAAACCTCGTCCGGGCGACTGAAGGGAGCCGCGGGCGGAAAATGCTGGTAGAAGGCGTAAAGCACCACACCCACAATCAGGAACAACGTGAACTGGAGCAGCACCACGATTCCGGTGGTGAGCAGTGCGCCCTGGCTCTGGCGGCGGCTGCGGGCGGCGAGCAGTTGCTGCACGATCATCTGGTCCGTGCCGTGGCTCGCGGTGTTCAGGAACATGCCGCCGAGGAGTCCTGTCCAGAAGAGGTAAGGCTCGTGCCAATTGAAGTGAAAATCCAGCACTGCAAATTTTCCACCCGCCACGTGCGCCACTCGCACAACCTCGCTCCAACCGCCGGGAATTGCGTGCAAGGCCAGAAAGAGCGCCACGAGGGTTCCCGTGATGTAGATGCTGAGCTGAATGACGTCCGTCCAGATCACCGCCGTGAGCCCGCCCTCCAGCGTGTAAAGCAAGGTCAAAGCAAAAATGATCATCAGCGATGCCGCCACACCGGTTTTGAAGACGATAGCGATAACGATGGAAATGGCGAACACGCGTACGCCCTCGGCCAGCGCGCGCATGATCAGAAACAATCCAGCGGTGAAAAGCCGTAGGCCGTGCCCGAAGCGGCGCTCGATGAGCTGATAGGCGGTAAAAAGCTCGCCGGCAAAGTAGCGCGGGATGAGAAGAAAACTCACAACGACGCGTGCCACCAGATAGCCGAAGACCAATTGGAGAAAGCCCAAGTTCGAGCGGTAGGCGATGCCCGGCGTGCTGATGATCGTCAGAATGCTGGTCTCAGCGCAGACAATTGAAAGCGTGATGGCCCACCAGGGCAAGCGGCGTCCGCCCAGGAAATAATCGTGCAGAGTCCGCTGCCCCTTGCGAAACCTCGCCCCGAACGCCGTGATGGCAATCACATAAGCAATGACCACGGCGAGATCGATCCAGCTAAAAGCCACCTACGCTCCTTGGGATTTGAGATTTTGGAAAGGGCTCTCACCACAGAGAACACAGAGGTCCACAGAGAAACACTTCTGCGTGGATCTCCGTGTACTCTGTGGTGAGTTTTTCTCATCCGCACATCCGCGAGCAAGCATACCCCATTTTCCCAAACCGCGTGTCCCCGCCTTGACTTGCGGCGATACGCGAGCTTAAGATTCGCCTATCGAATCTCCTGATTTCGCACTTGAGGAACGGACAATTATGAGGCGCGACGCAGTCCCCTTGGCGGTTTCAACGAGCTTAAGGCGGATGGCAATTAGCACACTGCTCGCATGTCTGGCGGCTTGCTTCGGAATGGCAGCGCCGCAGTCGGGCTCCGACGTCCCTCCCGACGCCACTCCGCAGGTCCAACAGATTGATCCAAACCAGGCAGCGCCGGGCGCAAAGGTTTCCGTGGTGATTCAGGGAAGCAACTTTTCCGGCGGTGCGTACGTCTCTTCGGTCTCACCCGCCCTGCATGTGGATTCCTCAAAGCGCGTTAGCGCCACGGAGATTGATGCCCAACTGAGCGTCAGCGCGACGGCGCAACCCAGCACGCTGAGCCTGCTGGTGAGCAATCCGGCAAGCCGCGCGGCGGAAGCAGCGTTCAGGATTGTGGCCGCAGCGGCGACTCCAACACCCTCGCCCGCTCCGCCTGCGCCACCCGTGACCCCAACCGTGGCTCCGCCCCCGACCGCCCCAAATGCTCCCGCCGTGCCAGCCGCACCGGAAACGCCGGCAACTCCATCGTCGCCCACCGCGCCTGGTGCACCTGCGGCTCCAGCTTCGCTTCCTGCGCCCGCGACTCCACCGCCCGTCACGCCGGTTGCGCCGCCAGCGCCGGCTGGACCGGAAGTTTCTTCAGTAGATCCGCCGCGCGTTGCCCCCGGCTTTGACATGGACTTGAAAATCACCGGCAAGAATTTCGGCTCGGGCGCCAAAGTGAGCTTTGCGAATCCGGGAGTGCGAGTTATGGGTGTGATTTCTTCCTCACCCACTCAACTGGACGTTCACATTAGGGTTGCGCGCGACGCGGCAGCCGGCGCCGGCAGTTTGTTTGTGCTCAACTCCGATGACACCGAAGCGGAGGCGCCTTTTGAGGTCACCGGCAAGGGCGGGGTCACGCCCCCGGCTCCGCAGCCAGCCACCTCACCTGGCAGTCCTGCTCCGACGGGCTCGCCCGCCACGCCCGTGGCCGCAGACGCTCAGCGTTATGACGCTTTCCATTTGGGCAACCCCGCGGAGATTTTTCAGGTTCACGGAAAGGTAAAGGGAGCTCTAGTGGTTTCTGCGCAGACCATCGAATATCAAGAGGACGGGAAAACCCTGGTGAGCATTGCCTTGAGCGACATCAAGGAGATCAAGACTTCCTCTATCGCGACCAACACGTTTCACATAACACTGAATTCCGGAAAGACATTCCACTTCGCCCCCGGGTCGCTTCGCCCGGGCGACGCTCGAAACCTGGTGGATACGCTGCGCAAATCGCTGCCCTCCGGTGCAAGCCAATAAAGGATTCATTTCCGCATTTATTGTAGCGGCGCCCTATGTGCGCCGCTACAGCAAATCGCCTCACTCACACTACTTCCGCTCGTTCAGGATTTTCCACATCGTTCCGGAGAAAATCATTTCCTGCGAAGCAGGCGAAACTCCGCAGGCATCGAGCATCTTGTGGTAGCGCTCGACCTCGCGGTCAAATTCCTCTAATTCGCCGTTGAAAACATCCGAGCCGAACACCAGCCGCTCAAAAGCGTTGGGAGCGTTCGCAGGCGTGTGCGGACTCACCACTCCGCTCCACCAGAAAATGGATTTCCAAAACGTCGGGTCGTCCTGCTTCTTGATGAGAGATGAGCCCGAGAGGTCGAAATAAACGTTGGGATTCCAGCGCGTTATTTCCGCCGCCCAGGCGTAGTCGGGATTCCCCAGGTGCGCGCCGATGATCGTCAGCTTGGGGAATCGCCGCGCGATGCCGTCAAGCGTGGTCGGCCGCATGCGGTCAACGCTCACGTCCGCCGGAACGTCCGGAGTGGCGCGCATCAGGATGCCGGTGTGGAAGAGCAGAATCATGTGGTACTTTTCGGCGCGCTCATAGATGGGCCAGTAGCTGCGATCGTCGTAATTCTTGAGCGGCCCGAGAATTTCCCCCAAGCCCACGAATCCCGCAGCGTGGAATCGGTCCACTTGGTCAAGCGCCAGGGGATCATCAAGCGAAATGTTGCCCAAGCCCATGATTCGGTTCGGGTGCTTGGCGATAAACGCTTTCACGCTGTCCAAATCCTTGGGACTCGTGATTAGCAGCGCCAGCCCCTCAACCGTATCCAGCTTGGCGACAAGTTTTTCAAGAAACGCCGGGTCGCCGTTATAGTGAACATGGACATCGATGATGGTGGGCGGAAACGACTGCGCACGCAGAACCCCCGCGCTTGCCAGCAGCAGTGTTGAAACCAGAATCTTACGAAATCGAGAATTCATAAAGTCCTGTCACGGTCTGAGCGCTTGAAGGCTTGCAAACTTTACTGCGCATTGGCCGGCACTTTGGCGCTGGCCTCGATGGACGCCTTACTTTGCGTCACTCCGCCCGCATCGACGGCGGTGATGTAGTAGTAGTACGTGACTCCCGGCTGCACGTTGTTGTCGGTCCAGGTGCAAGGCGTTGCGCTGTATCGCTCGCGCTTGTGGTGGCGATGCATTATTACTTCCGGAATCCCGCATCCCCTCGCCACAGGCGAGGGATTGAGCGGGGTGGAACTCTCTTTGCCCGCCTCCGTGCCTCGGTAGATGTCGTATCCGGCGATGACCCCCGTCAACGAGCGCGACCATGTGAGGACCACACAGTGGTTGTTAGCCGAGTTGCAGGGGCCGGACTGGCTGCGGGCCACCCCTCCCGTCAGCACCACGAGCAGGAGCAATGTCATCCCTTTATTCACGGTTCACTCTGGGCGGGTTCCCAGCCACATGAAGCTGCCCGAGCCGGTCTTGGAGTAAGGATGATAAGCCGATTTCGGATCGATACACAACTGCGGCGCGGATTTTATGGGTCAAGGCAGACCCTGCAAAGGCGCGCCGCCGGGCAAGTGGCCATTCGGGACGGACCATCGCGAGAGCGCCTCGCGAATGGGAAGCCCTTCGAATGAAGCGCTGAGGCGACACTGAGTGTACACATGCCCGAGGCGATTGAGCCACTGAAGCGCCGAGACTGCGATGGGCGGGGCGCTGACGCCCTTAGCTTAGATACTTTTCAGGGTCAGGGCACCAGGATCGTAGGGTCGTTCGGCGAGATCTGATCTGGAGGGTTCAAAGTTGCTCCGGATGGGGCCTTTACAGGACCTTGCAAGATTGGGTCCTTAGTAGCTTGCATCCAGGTGTTCAGGCGCCTTTGCATTTCGGCCAGAGCTTCGCGGTGCGACGGGTCCGCCACCAAGTTGTTCCGTTCGTTGGGATCAAAGGTCAAATCATAAAGCTCCTCCGGAACGACCGGTTGCTGCGCCCAACTGGATTCCAGCCAGTAGCTCTTGCTCATCCCATCGTCGCAATTGGGCAGAACCGGATGAGTGCGTCCGTCGAAGCGGCGGATATATTTCCAGCGTTTCGTGCGCACAGCCCGTTTGGGTTCGTAAGCAGCGTGGTATGTGACTTCGGCAAACACCGCGTCATTCACCTCCGCGCCGTCGCCGTGCAAGATGGGCAGAAAGGAGCGCCCCTGCAGCCAGTCCGGCGGTTGAATGCGGAGCAGGTCGCAAAGCGTCGGGAACAAATCGATTTGCGAAATCATGGCGTCGCACACTTTGCCCCCCGCGAAATCTCCCAGGCCGCGCATCACCAGATGGACTCCCATTCCGCCATCGTAGAGGTTGCACTTCATCGTCGGGAACGAAATGCCGTGGTCCGTGGTGGAAATCACCAACGTGTTGGCGGCCAGGCCGGTCGATTCGAGCGCGCCGAGCACCTCTCCCACGGCCCAATCCAGCTTCCGCACGGAAGCGTGAAAATCCGCCATGTCACGACGTGTGGCGGGAACGTCGGGAATAGGAGGCGGGGGGGCAATGGTCCGCCAGTCATCCTCCGGACCTGCCTTGCGATAGGCGCGATGCGTCTCAAAAAAACCTACTGTGAGCCAGAAGGGTTGCCGAGGGCGGGATTGAAGAAATCGCACCGCGGCGGGCGCCACCTGCTCAACATGATTGCCGGGGAATGTTTCCACATGATCGTAGCCAATCGAGTGCGGGTCTTTGGCGATATGCTGCAAGCCAACCAGCGCTGAGTAATACTCGGCTTCTCGCCTCAAGGTGCGGATGATATGGTGGTCATATCCCGTTGGGGTCATGGCAAAACCGCGATTCACCAGGCCCAACATGCCGTTGCTGTGTGGGCATTCGCCGGTCAGCAGGCTCGCCCGGCTGGGGGAGCATGTGGGAGCGGCGCAAAATGCCTGCCGGAAGAGCACTCCCTCAGAAGCCAGCCGCTGGAGGTTGGGCGTCGGAACGGAGTATCCGTATGGGCTGGTGAAGCGTCCGGTGTCGTGGGAGTGAATGTAAAGGATGTTCGGTCGGCCCTTTGCCGCCGGAGTTGCGCTGCCGGATGTCGGAGACACGAGGCCGGTTCCCACGGCTCCTCCTACCGAAGTCTTGAGAAAGTCTCTTCGCCTCAGCGCACCGCGCAGGACTGATTTCGGAAGTTTGTGGTTATCCACCTCTAAACCTCGTTCCCCATGGTTGCAGCGCTGACCTATCGTCCGGTCGCGTACGTCCATAATGGACGCGTGCCGTGTTTGCAGAGTGCCCGACGCCTACAGCCATATTCTATCCCACGATTGACTTGACATATCGACTGTTCGATTCCGGCCATGCCAATCCCACAACCGGACGCAGAAGATTCCCAACCCCGAAGCCTGTATTTCCTATAAGTATATGATTAGGCACACGTTATCTAATGCGTCGAATATGGCAGCGAGAGTGCGGCATATTACCCGCAATAGGTCATAGCTCTCGACGGGAGTAGTGTAAATGAAGACACCAAAGCAAGGTTTATGGTTGCTGGTAATTTTTTCCATTTTAGTTTATCTCATTCCGGCGCTCGCCTCCTGCCAGGATTCTGACAAAGGGTCGGAAGGCCGGGAGGTAACCGGATTTGATTATTCGAGCAATCACAGTTTTCCCGATCTCCTCGCACCCTACATGTCCCCGTACGTCCCTGAGGCGCGCATGGACAACTCAGAGCGACTGAAAAATCTCATTTCTGATGGGAAGTTGGTGCTGACGCTTGAGGACGCAATCGCGCTGGCACTCGAAAACAATTTGGACATCGCCGTGGCGCGGTACAACCTGCCCATCGCGCAAACCGACCTGCTGCGCGCCAAAGGCGGAGGCGCAACGCGCGGCGTGGCCGGCTCATTTCAATCCACTACTTTGTTTTCCGGGAGCCTGGGCGGCGGCGTGGGCGGCGGCGGGGGCGGA
>JASHTZ010000349.1 GCA_030040295.1 Terriglobia bacterium
TTTCTCCTCGAGTGGGCTTTGAGTACGCGCCGGGAAGAGGGAACCGGACGATCATTCGCGGCGGAGCGGGTGTTTTTTATGCCGCGATGCCCCTGCTAGGAGGGAGCTTCACTGATAATCCTGAACGCGTACTCCAATTTTTTGACACACAGGGGAACGCCTAGGGCCGCCGGTGACCCTCCCGAACGTCTATGCGCACGTCAATGGGAAAGGAGAGGATATCCTGCCTCCCGGAGAAGATTTGGACAGCACTCCCTACGACTTAACTTGGAGCCTGGAACTCGATCGGGAAGTTACGAACCGGCTCACGGCGCGGGTCAGCTACCTGGGCAGCCAGACCACCAACCTTTTCCTTGTAACACCCCAGCATGACCCCGCAGGCAACCCGGTGCTCCAGATGAGCAACACAGGGGGTTCGCATTATGAGGAATTTGAAACAACGGCCCGCTTCCATACCGGCAAATTCTTCGACCTCAATTTTTCCTACGTTCACAGCCTGGCGCGCGGCGACCTGAACGTGCTATCAGAGGTCTATGTGCCTTTCGAGAAGCCCGTGATTCGTCCCAACTTCATTTCTACCTTAAATGCCGACGTTCCAGAGCGCTTTGTTACCTGGGGTGAAACCAAGCTTCCCTGGAAGATCACTGCCAGCCCCGTGCTGGATGTACACACCGGCTTCCCCTATTCGGCAATCGATGAGCTGCAAAACTACGTGGGACAACCCAATAGCCTGCGTTTCCCCACCTTCGTTTCCCTTGACCTCAAGCTCTCCAAGGACTTCCGCATTCCCTTCCTGCCTTGGGTGAGGAACCACACGGTGCGCGGCGCCATCGGCGTTTATAACCTCACCAACCACCTGAATCCGCGCGATGTCTACAACAATGTCACATCACCTTATTTTGGTGATTTCGCCGGGCCCCAGCACCGAACTTATGAGCCCTTCGTGGACCTGGTTTATTGAACCAAGCGATTAGCCCAACTCCGTCACGGCAGGAATGCCGCGCTGTGGACGGGCGCGGGCATGGGCTCGCCAGGCCGCAGGGCGTCCCACAGGATTTTATTCAGCGCGTCGGGGTCGGCGCGGTCGACGTCGGAGAAGTCAAGCTTGGCGGAGGCTTCGGCGCCCGGCCCGGTCGCGGGATTCTTGGCTTCAAGATCGGTTTGCGGCTTGCGCGTTTCATACGCCCACAAGTTAGCGCGAGACTGGAACGAGTGGAACATGGGCGTGGCGGCGCGATCATATTGAGTCATGGTAGGCAGGCCGAGGATCAGTTCAATCGTTCGCACCATGGACGCGGTGGTGTAGTGAGTGCCGTCCACGATTCCCTCGCGCGTGTAGGGCGAAATGACCAGGCCCACGGTGCGGTGGCAATCGACGTGGTCGGGGCCGTTTTGCGCGTCGTCTTCAATTACGAAAATCGCGGTTTCAGGCCAGAAGCGTGAGTGGCTGATGGCGTCCACCATCCTCCCCAGCGCCAAGTCATTTGAGCCCACGGCGGCTTTAGGCGTGAAAGCGCCCGCGGAGAGGCCGTGCGTGTGGTCCTCCGGCAGGGTCATCACCATGAATTGCCACCAGTCGCCGGTCTGCTCGGCGCGATGGAGATCATCAATGAAGATTTGCGCACGTTTGGTATCACGCGGGCCGAGCCCGGTGGGCCAATTCGTGCTGAAGTGGTCGCGAAGTCCCTTCACTCCGTGATAGACGGGGGCCTGGTCCGGACCTGCGCGGAGGCTTGCGAACTCGCCGTAGCTGTAGTACGTAACGCCGTGCTTGCGGCAGTTGTCCCACAGATATCCGGCGGGCGAGGCGGTGAGCCTCTCGTCAGCTTCGGGCTCGCCGCGGCCGCCGTAGCTCATCGGCCACGCCTTCTCCGTAAAGTTCGTGGCATAAGCGGCGTTCGACCACTGGTGGCCATCTTCTGAAACCTCTCCGTTGACGTAGAGGTTGTCAAAGATCACCGTTTGATTCGCCAGGGCATGCGCATTGGGCGTAACGTTCTCGCCAAAGAGTACCAACTTGGGATCGCTATTTCCCTTGCCGATGTCGCCGAAAACCTGATCGTATGTGCGGTTTTCGCGGATGATGTAGACCACGTGCTTGATGCGGCTGAACGCCTCCCGCGCCTCGGCTTCATCCTGCGGCGAGACAGAGTTCTCAGGCTTGGGCACATTGGCCAGAACCTGTTGCGTGTAGGCTTTCAGTTCCCTGGGGCGCGGCACATCGATGATTTCGAGATGCCCGGTCAGAATGTCGCCCACATAGTCGAAAGGCAGCGCGGGGTCAGGCGCGGTGTGCGGGAATTTTCCCAGCACCGGCACGGTGGCACGCGATTCAATACCTTTCCCCGTGGCCACGAGCAGCTTTTTTCCATCTGGCGAAATCGCCAGCGCGCTCGGATACCATCCCGTGGGGATGAAACCCAGCACGGCGGAGTTCGCTTTCTGAGCAATGCTGATCATCGCCACGTCGTTGTTGTCCGCGTTGGCGACGTAGAGAAATTTACCGTCGGGGCTCACCGCCAGGGCATTGGGAGTAGAGCCCACAGGGTCATGCGGATCAAGTGAGGTCTTGATGGTCTCAATCACCTTGCCGTCGGCAATCACGCTCACACTATTGGAACCGGCGTTGGCGACAAACAAGCGGCCATCCGGCGCGTAAATCAGGTCGCTCGGCTGGGCCTCCACGGGGACTCGCGAGATTTCCTTCAAGTCTGCGGGATTGAGCAGGCTGACCGATTGGTCTCCCCAGTTGGTGACTGCTAAGGTTTGGGAATCCGGTGAAAGCGCGATCCCGAAGGGGCGATATCCCACCTTCACCGAAGCCGTAACAGACCCATCCGCGGCGTTCAATTTATAAACGGTGTCCCCCTGCGTGTTGACCGCAAAGAGAGCGCCGTTTCGCGCCGCGGCCACGCCGGCGATGAAGCGGTCTGTTTCGGCCAAACCCGGAATGGAAAGGCCGGGTAAAGGCATGAGCTGGTCCCGCCGAAGAGACACGCGAAGAATAGGCTTGGACAGGGATTCGCGGACCACCGGGTCCACGGGAGTCTTTGCCAGTTCACTCTGAAAATTACCGGGCACGCGGCCGCCGCCTGAAACGTAAACCGTCGAGTCCGAGGAATCGATCGTCAAGCCCGCCCAAACTTTCCCCAGCTCAAGGCTTTGAATAACTTTGCCGCTGGTGAAGTCTACGATACTCAGCGAATGATCGTGGTAACCGCCGGTCAGCACCAGTGCTCTGCGGCCATCGGCGAGAGGCAGCACGCGCAGAGGCATGTCGCCTGACAGTGTGACGTTTTTTCCTGCGGGCGTAACCTTCCATCCGTTGGGCAAAAGCGTGGGGCTTTGCTCCGCGGGCGAAACCTGAGCAGCGAGCAGAAGAAAACTTGTTGCAACAAAGAGAGCGCCATTCAAAACCTTTCTCCATTCAGGACGCATGCACACCCCCGGCAAAGCGCATGATTAATCGCGCAGATTTCGCCCGGCATTATACCTCTCAAGTATTATGGGATTGTTACGAAGGAATGAACGCGAGGTGTCAACCCTTTTTGAAGAGGCCCTTGAGGCGGCCCATCAGGCCGGATTCCTGTTCCTCCACTTGCGGCGCGGGCGGGCGCGTGAGATTGGGTCGCGCGACCGTTCCCGAGGGGACTGCCGATCTCGAGCTGGTCAGCTCGGAAGGAGCGCCGGACGCTGGTGGGCGTGGCGGGGCAGCGGGGGGCGCGGGCTGGGGCGGCGGCGCGGACGCAACGGGGGCGGGTGGGGGCGGCACGGCCGCCTGCGGCTTAGGCCTCACCATGCCGGGCGGAGCGGCTTCCGAAACCGGCGCGCCGCACTGCTCGCAAAAGTCTCCATCCAAATCCAGCGGTCCCTTGCAGAAGCGGCAAATGATCGCTCCCGGTTGGATCACCTGTCTCTCAAATGATTTTTTCAGCGTTTCGTCGTCGAGTTCCGCGGCATGTTCGCCGCTGCCGTGTTGTGGTTCCACCGTGGCCCACGAGCGCGGAGACATAACAGGAGTCGGGGCGATTTTCAGCGGGACAGTGGTTGTGCCCTTTTGCGGTTCGCCCGCAGGTGGCATTGGGGCAGGCTCGAAATCTTGCGGGGGCGGAGCGGCGGACGCTTCAGCCATCACGGGTTCGGGCGCCGCGACATACGGCGGATCGGGCGGAGGCGCTGCATCCACCGGCGTGCCACACTGAAGGCAGAAGCGCATCTCATCAGGCACACCCGCATGGCAATTGGGACAGGTCATCATACTTTGGAAACGAACAACGTGTGG
>JASHTZ010000350.1 GCA_030040295.1 Terriglobia bacterium
CTCGGCGCAGGCAAGGGCTATATCCGCACCCTCGTTGCGCGAGACCTTTTTCCGAAGGAAGTGAGTGCCTCCTTATCCTGTTATTGGCAACTGTCGCCGCTTGTTTCGTGGATCATGCTGGGGAATTTCTTGATATCCATCTTCACGCGGCGAATCGAATGGCGAGGCACCGTCTACGAATTGGTCTCGCCTGCCCAAGTCCGCATTCTGAGGCGAACGAGCGGATGAGAGGATTCGAGGGACGGCGCAATTCCCTGAGCGGTTGGGTGACGCGCATTCCGGAGAGACAGTCACCCAAGGTCGGTTTTGAGCGAATGGCGGGAATCCACCGGAGCGTCCCTAGGCCTTGCCGCGGGGAGGTCTGGAGGCGTGGCGTGTAATGTATCGAGCCGGCGAAGAGGCGCGCTTCTTCCGGGGGGATTCCGCGGCCTCGTCAGATTTCGCAGAATTGTCGGCAGAGGCCGGCGCAGCAGACGCGGGCGCAGCTTTTGCCAGGACCTCGTCCAGCAAGGCTGACTTTGGCCCGGCCTTTTTCTTAGGTGGAACTTCGGCGTTTTTGTAAGGATGCTCGCTGTGGCACGTTTGACAAACCACTTTCACCACGGTGCCCCCCACCATGCTCGCTACCGCATGATTCAGCAAAAGCTTGCATCGCGGACAATAGTCGTCAATCACATCACCCAGGCGCAATGACGAAGGAATCATGAGCGGGTCCTCGGCGTGCGCGTAATCATCAGGAACTCCAACGCAAACGGCGGCATTATATCGCGAGCGCCGCCAAAACGAAACCGCGCGAATTAGGTGGTAGTGTCTCAGTTTGAACCTTGGAGCTGCCTTCGGTGGGTCTGGAGTTGTAGCGCGTGTCCCCAGCCGCGAAACGGTCGCGGGTGGGGACACCCGCGCTACAGAATTCAAATCGAGACACTACTAATCCGTTGGGAGATCCCCCGGCTTTGCCGGGGTGGCAGTAGGAGTTTGACAATCCCGGGAGTCAGCAAGTGGTGGGGAGTTATCGTTTCGAATCGACCCCTCACCCCAACTCCCCTCCCCCTCTTCCCTCTCCCCAGGGGAGAGGGAAGAGGGGGAGGGGAGTTGGGGTGAGGGGTTTCTCCCTGGCGGGGGCGGTCAGGCCCCTTTGAGGGGCCAGCCACCGCAAAAGCCTCCGGCTCTGCCGGAGGATGATTACTAAGGTGCACGATTTGACACTCCCGGTGATTGCCGCTATGCTGAAATTTGGCCATCATCTGCGGGCGGTCTCCACTTCACCGTGAAATAGTTTGGATGATGGGAATTGCTCAGCCCGCGGTGCAGGAAAGCGCCATGAGATTTGAACTGGCAGTTTTGAAAAGGGCGATTCACCATTCGCTTCGGTTAATTGCCGTGCCGCTCCTTCAGGCGCCGGAGGAAACCCTGATGGGCGGGCAAGCCGTCATCGAAGGCGTGATGATGCGTTCCCCGCATTCCTACGCCGTCGCGGTTCGCCAGCCCAGCGGCTTTTTGGCGGTTACGCAGGCGTATCTGGATCGCCCTTCGGAGAAACATCCCTGGCTGAAATACCCGATTCTGCGGGGGCTGGGCGTGCTGGGCCAGGCGATGGTTCTGGGAATTCGTGCCTTGCGTTATTCCGCTGAACAGGCTCTGGAGGAGCCCGCGGCGGCGAATTCGCAGCCGGAAAAACCAAAGAAGGCTTCGGAATTGAGCGGCTGGATGCTGGCGGCCAACGTGGCTTTCTCCCTGGCTTTCTTCATTGTCCTATACAAGCTGGTGCCGCTTTATCTTGCCACTGGATTCACGCATCGGTACCTGCATACTGACAATAATTTCGCCCTCAACTTGCTCGATGGCATTATCCGCATTGCTCTGTTTCTGGGTTTTCTGTTTCTGATTTCCCAATGGAAGGAAATCCAGCGAGTGTTTGAGTATCACGGCGCTGAACATAAGGTAGTGTGGGCTTTTGAGCGGCGCGGTCCGATTGACGTGCCCGCGGCGCGCGCCTGCACGCGTTTTCATCCCCGCTGCGGAACCAGCTTTCTGCTGGTAGTGATGGGAATCGCTTTGGTGATCTATCTGTTTCTTCCCTTTCACTCTTTTTGGCTGCGATTCCTGGGGCGCGTCGTTCTTCTTCCGGTCATCGCGGGGGTTTCCTACGAATTCATCCGCTATGCCGCGAAGTCGAAGGGGCGGCTTTGGAAATGGGCATCGCAGCCCGGCCTCTGGCTCCAGCGGGTCACCACTCGCGAGCCGGATGACCGCCAACTGGAAACCGCTATCAAGGCACTTGAGACCGCCATGGCACTTGAGCAGAACCGCGGCGGAGAAATGGTTGTAGCGTAATGGCGCCATGTTGAAGAAACCACACAATTCGAAAGTTCCAACCTGCAGCGGCGGGCCCCACGTGCGTCTCTTGTTCCGGCCTCTTGTCCTTCCTGCCGCCAGGACGCCGTACTTGTAGTCTCCTTCCGCATTTTCCGCTCAAGGGTTCCCCCCATTTTTAACTTTTGATTTTCAATTTTCGACTTAGGATATTTACGGAGCAACTTGTGTACTACTTGGATAAGCTGGCAGAAATCGAAGCAAAGTTTGAGGCCCTGACGGAGCAGCTCGGCAAGCCCGAGGTGCTGGCGGACCCGGCTCTGTATCAAAAGACCGCCAAGATGCGCGCCGACCTTACCGAAATTGTGGAAAGATTCCGGGAGTGGAAGAGCATCGTTAAATCCGTAAAGGATACGAAAGCTCTGGTGGAACAATCGGCTTCCGATCCGGAGATGAAAGCCCTGGCGCATGAGGAGCTCATCGAGCTGGAAAAGCGCCAGGAAACGGTGGAACAGGAATTGAAGGTCCTGCTTCTGCCCAAGGACCCCAATGACGAAAAGAATGTGGTGTTGGAAATCCGCGCCGGCACGGGGGGCGATGAAGCCTCGCTTTTTGCTCAGGAAATTTTTCGCATGTATACGCGCTACGCGGAGTCGCAGCGCTGGCGCGTGGAAGTGCTCTCCTCGAGCGTTTCGGGGGTAGGCGGGCTGAAAGAAGTGATTGCTCTGGTGGAAGGCCAGAAGGTCTACAGCAAACTGAAGTATGAAAGCGGCGTCCATCGCGTGCAGCGCGTTCCGGAAACCGAGCAGCAGGGACGCATTCACACCTCGGCAATCACCGTCGCGGTGCTTCCGGAAGCCGACGAAGTGGAAATTCAGATCGACCCCAAGGACATTCGCATTGATACGTTCTGCTCCTCGGGTCCGGGCGGGCAGTCGGTAAACACCACCTACTCGGCCGTGCGCATCACTCACATTCCCACCGGAATGGTGGTCTCCTGTCAGGACGAAAAATCGCAGATTAAGAACCGCGCCAAAGCCCTGCGCGTGCTGCGCTCGCGCCTCTATGAACTGGAATTGCAGCAGCAGCAAAAGCAAATCACGGAAGAGCGCCG
>JASHTZ010000351.1 GCA_030040295.1 Terriglobia bacterium
GGCGGCGAAACACGACCTGCCATTGCACGTCACCCCCATTGGGTTCAAATACATCTGCGAGCTGATGCTAACGCGTGACATCCTGATTGGCGGCGAAGAAAGCGGCGGCATTGGAATCAAGGGCCACCTGCCGGAGCGCGACGGCATCCTGAACTCGCTGCTCCTCGCCGAGATGATGGCTGAGAAAAAGAAGTCGCTGGGAGAGCTGGTGGAGGATTTGAGCCGCGAATTCGGACCGCACTTTTATGAGCGTGTTGATCTGGAAGTGGAGCTCGCCAGGGCGCAACATCTGGTGAAGCAGGTGGCGCAAGGAAAATTCAAGAAAGTTGCGGGTTTGACGGTGACTGCCTTGGAGGATTTGGACGGCGCCAAGATGCGCTTCGGCGATTCAGCTTGGTTGCTGGTTCGCGCTTCGGGAACGGAAAACCTTCTGCGGCTTTACTCCGAAGCTCCGTCACCCGAGCAAGTTAAAGCGCTGCTGGGAGAAATGACGAGCATCGCGAAGAAGCAGCGCGGACCTGCCACACGAAGGTGAGCATCGAACACTCATGGAAGATTCCTCACGCGCCAAATCTTATCATCGTACCGGCCGCATTCTGAGTGTGGCGGGCTATTTGCTTGACCTCGCACTTCTCCTCGTTCTCCTCTTCACCGGCTGGACCATCGCGCTTCGGGCGCTGGCGATGCATTACACTCCGCGCCCCTGGCTCGCCTTGCTGATCTACCTTTTCCTTTTCGGACTCATTACCCAATCGGCGGGTCTGCCGATTGATTTCCTGCGCGGCTACTGGCTGGAACACCGCTACGCACTTTCGAACCAAACGCTCGCGGGCTGGGCGAAGGATCAACTGAAAGGCCTGGCGGTAGGCGGCACACTGGGCGTGCTGGCGATGGAATTCCTCTACGCCGCCATTCGCCGCTGGCCGCAAGGCTGGTGGATTGTGTGCGCGGTTGTCTTCATGGGATTTTTCGTCCTGCTTGCGAATCTTGCGCCGGTAATAATTCTTCCCATCTTCTTCAAGTTCAAACCGCTGGAGAATTCCGCGCTGGTGGAGCGATTGCTGGAGCTTTCCCGCCGTGCCGGCACGCGGGTGAAGGGCGTGTTCGAATGGAAGCTCAGCGAGAAGAGCAAGAAGGCGAATGCCGCGCTGATGGGCCTGGGCAATACCCGCCGAATCGTTCTGTCGGATACGCTGCTGGCGCAATTTCAGGATGACGAGGTTGAGGCCGTGCTTGCGCACGAACTGGGCCATCACGTGCACCGGCACATCCTGCAGATGATCGCGCTCCAGGGCGTGGGGACTTTTCTGGGATTTTACCTGATTCGCCAGGCGCTTGAGTGGCTCGGCCCGCATTTCGGATTTCAAGGCGCGGCGGACTTCGCCAATCTTCCGCTGCTGGCGCTGGTCACCGCGGTTCTTTCCCTGCTGATTCTGCCCGCGGTGAATTCATACTCGCGCGCCATGGAACGCCAGGCAGACGCCTATGCGCTGCGGGCGATTTCTTCGCGCGCCCCGTTCGTCTCCAGCATGGAAAAGCTCGCCGAGCTCAACCTTGCGGAACGCCAGCCCAACCCTTGGATCGAATTCATCTTTCACAGCCACCCGTCCATTCAGAAGCGCATCGCGTTCGCGCAGAAATTCCCGGTTTAGGCACGGCCAGAGCTTGATTGCATTAATCACCGTGATTTAGGGGCTCCCGGAAGGGCGGGGCTGAACAGGCTGCGGAAAAACTCTTTTTGGAGCCCCCAAAACTGCCAATTCGCAAGTGGTCGAACGAAGATTCAACAACTTGCGAGCCCGGAATCCGCGAATCAGGGGCCGTTAAGAGAGTTTTTCCGCAGCCTGTGAAGCCCCGCCCTTCCATTGCAGTGGGATTAAGAACGATTATTTAAGCAAGCACCAGAGCCGCTCATTCATACCGCAGCGCCACCATGGGATCGACTTTCGTTGCGCGGCGGGCGGGAACATAGCTTGCGGCCAGCGCCACGAGCACCATCAGGATCGTGACGGCAGCGAAGGTGATCGGGTCGGTGGCGGTGATGCCGAAAAGCATGGTTGACATGATGCGGGTGAGCGCGAACGAGCCCACGATTCCGAGCGCGGCGCCCACGGCCACGATGATGAGCCCCTGCCGCAGCACCAGTCGCAGCACATCGGCAACTTCCGCGCCCAGCGCCATGCGCACTCCGAACTCACGCGTGCGCTGCTCCACAGAATAGGCCATCACGCCGTAGATTCCCGCCATAGCAAGCAGCAGCGCGCAGGCGGCGAAGACTCCCACCAGTAGCAGGTTGAAATAGCGCGCCTTCAGTGAATCCGAAAAGACCTTGGTAAATGTGCTGAGATCGGGTGGAACGTCTGGGGCAAGTTGGGCGACAATTCTGCGCGCGGCGGGAATCAGGGTTGCGGGCGGCAGGCTGGTGTGCATGACCACCGTGAAATCATACAGGTCGGCTGGGCGTTGCTGAGAATCCACGTAGATAATGCCCGGAGGCTTTGATTCCAGGCTTGCGACGCGCACGTCGCCTACGATGCCCACGACGGTGAGCAGGCGAAGATCGCCGTCCATGTTCCCGAATTCCACCGTCTGGCCGAGGGGGTCCTGATTAGGCCATCGCTCGCGCGCCAGGGCCTGACTGATCAGGGCGACGTGCGGTGAATCCATTGTGTCGGAAGCGTTGAACATCCGTCCGCGGATCAAGGGGATGCCCAGAGCGCGAAAATACCCCTCGCTCGCGACGCCAAAATCGGCGATGCCGCTGCGCGTTGAGTCCTGAAACAGTTTTTCGAGCTGGTCCATCCTGGGCGCCGGTTCTCCGGGATTCATCACCACGAAGATTCCGTCGGACATGTCCGAACCCAGCGGCAAGTCGTTGATGCACCCCACTTCCTTGATTCCGGGAAGCGCCCGCAACTGGGCAAGCAGGTTATTGAGAAGCGACAGGCGTTGCACCTTTTCCGTATCTTTCTCGGCGGGCGGCAGAGCCAGATCCATGGTCAGAATGTGATCGGTGCGGAAACCCGGATCGACGGAAAGCACGCGCAGCAGGCTGCGGCCGAGCAATCCCGCGCCCACGAGCAACACGAGGGTAATGGCCAATTGTGCGGCCGCGACGGTGCGGCCCAATCGATGGCCCTGCACGGTTCCCAAGTAACCCTGGCCGCGCTCGGTCAGCGCCTGTTCAGTATTTCCAGATGCGGCCCGCCACGCGGCGAAGAATCCCAGGCTGAGCGCCACGCCCACCGCCATCGTCAACGCAAAGAGCAGGACCGGCAGGTTTACTGAAACATGTTCCGAAGGGGCGAGGTTGGCGGGCGCGATGGCCAGCAGCGCCGCCACTCCCCATTGCGCCAGAACCACGCCAAGCGCGCCGCCGGCAAGCGCCAGCATCAGCGCTTCCGTAAGGAACTGGCTTATCAGCCGCACGCGCCCTGCGCCGAGTGCCACGCGAATGGCGAACTCGCGCTCGCGCGCCGCTACGCGCGCCAGCAGCAGATTTGCGGCGTTGGCGCACGCGACAAGCAGCAGGAATCCCACCGCGCCCAGCAGAATGAAGAGCGGCTTACGCACGTCCTTGGTCAGAAAATCCTGCAAGGTCACGGCGGAAATATCTTCCATCATGGTGTCTTTGCCGAATTGCTGCTTCAGCCGGCGGGCGATTCCGGTCAGCTCGCTGCGCGCCTGGGCGAGCAGCACGCCTTCCCGCATTCGCGCCAGCACGTGCCAGTTGTGCGCGGTGCGGCTGGGAAGCGTCTCCAGCAGCTCGCGTGGCACCCAGATGTCGCTCTCCTTGGGGAAACGGAACCCGGCGGGCAGCACGCCGATGACAGCGACATCATGATTTTCGATGTTCAGCTTGACGCGGGTAAGGTCGCTCGTGCCTCCGAGGTATTGCTTCCAGTATCCGTAGCTAACTAGCGCAACGGGAGCCGCGCCGAAGCGCTGATCCTCTGGTGCAAAACCGCGGCCGATTGCCGGCTGCACGTGCAGCAGGGGAAAGAAATCGCGCGAGACCGTGGCGGTCATGGTGCGCGTGGGTTCGGAAGCCTCCGCCACCGATTCCAGCCAAGCGCCATACTCCGCCACGCCGTCGAGCGATTGACTGGAGGCGCGCACGTCCGCGAAATTCGGATCGGCAAAATTCATGTGCCCGCCGTGGCTATTGACCTCACTCAAGGCGAGCAGGCGGTCGGGCTGGAAATAAGGCAGCGGGTGAAGAAGCACGCCGTAGACCACGCTGAAGATGGCCACCGTGGTTCCAATGCCCAGCGCCAGCGTCAAGACCGCAACCGTCGTGAAGCCGGGGTTCTTGGCCAACATGCGCAGGCCGAAGCGCACGTCTTTGAGCAGGGTGTTCATACAAGTCGTCCTCAGTCCTCAGTTTTCAGGACTCGGTTGTTCATACGTAATGTGGACGCAGAGAGTTCGAATTTCTCACTCGCCAACCGCCCAATTACTCGTACCGCAATGCTTCCATGGGATCGATTTTTGTTGCCCGCCGCGCAGGAACGTAGCAGGCAAGCAGTGCGACGGCAACCAACAGAACGGAAATAGCCACAAAGGTCAATGGGTCGATCGGCATGACGCCGTAGAGCAATGAGGAGAGCAATCGCGTGCTCAGCGCCGCCCCAATCAGGCCGATCGCCAGTCCAATGGCGGCCAGGCGCATGCCGTAGGCAAGAACATCTCCCAGAATCTTCCCCGGCGTCGCGCCCAGCGCCATGCGAATCCCGATGTGCCGCGTGCGCTGCGCCACCACGTACGATAGGACGCCGTAAATTCCCACCGAGCAAAGCACCAGCGCCAACGCGGCGAAGACGGAAAGCAGGAAAGTATCGAAATGCGACTCCTCGAGCGTGCCGGAAATTTTTTCCCGCTCGGTGGAAAGGTTGTAGACCGGCACGCCGGGAGCGATGGACGCGACGGTGGTCCTTAAATCGCCTGCGGGGAACACCCCGCCGTGCGTGCGAACCACCAGGTCCATGGTTCGACCGATCCAATCCCACGCCGAGGGAGGCATCTGCGCCATGGGAAGATAAAACTGTGGCTGGACCTGGCGGTCCAGGCCCAGGGTGCGCACGTCGCCTACCACGCCCACCACTTCATGCCACATGGGATCCAGGCGGCCCTTGGGCCCGTCTTCGCAGCACGAGAAGCGCTTGCCGATAGGGTTCTCGCCCGGCCACATGGTTCGGGCCAGAGTTTCATTGATGATGGCCACCATCGCTTTATCGCGTGTATCGAGATCGGTGAACTCGCGCCCGGCCTTCAGCGGGATGCGCGCCGTGGAGAGATAACCGGGGGAGACGATTTGCAGTTGGGAATTCACGGCGTTGGAGATGTCGATGGGCTTGCCTTCCGGAATCAAGCCGTTGCTGCTCCACCCGCCCGCCAGCGGCGCGCGCGAAACCACCCCCGCCGACTCGGCGCCGGGCAGTGCTGCCGCCGCCTGAATCATGCGCTCGAAGGTTTGCCGCGCCACGGCCGGATCGTGATAGGCCACGTCGGGAAGGCCCACGCGGCCTACGATCAGGTCTGAGGCGTCAAAGCCCGGGTCAAGATGCGAAACCACCAGCGCGC
>JASHTZ010000352.1 GCA_030040295.1 Terriglobia bacterium
AGAGAACCCGCCGCTGGTTGGTGTTGCTGGTGGTTGATGAGCCCGTAAAGCCCGGAGGATTGTAGACGGCCGGGTCATCCTCCTCCCCCGCCCACAAGTGCACGGTGTGAGTCCCCAGGTAGGATGCGGTCAGCAACCAGTTGTGGGGCAGTTGGCGCTCGAAACTCAAGCCCCATTCCTGCACGGAAGGCAGTTTGGAGTTCAGTTGAAAGTTGATATAAACCCCTTCGGAATTCAGCCCGCCGAAATTGAAAGATTTGGGCGGTGGGAAGGGCAATGGGTAGGGGTCCGTGGTGGCTGTGGCGCCCCATCCATAGGGTGAGGTGAAACCGGGCTCGCACCCGCCCACAATCGTGCCCGAGGCGGTGGCGGTGCAACCGTTGGTTTCAGGAGTCAGAGAGTTGTTGCCTCCCCACGGGTAGGCGTTGGCAAAGCGATCGGGATAAAACGTTTCCGGCAAGTCAAAAAAGATGCTGTAGGAACCGCGCAGCGTTTGCTTGCCGCTGCCCGTCATGTCCCAGGCGAAGCCTACGCGCGGCGAAAACAAATCAATCGCGTTATAAGCATAACCCTTGGGAATCCCTGGGTCGCCGACAAAGAGCAGACCGTAGGGTGACGCCGTGTATTGAGTGCTCACCTGCCCCGCGGCAAAGGCCACGGGAGAGAAATAGCTTCCCCGCCCGTAAATATCCGTCTCGGGTAGGTACGGCTCCCAGCGAACACCCGCGTGAACATTGAGGCGCGAATAGACGCGATAATCATCCTGCACGTATCCGGCAATGTAATTCTGCCGCCAATTCATCGCGGTCGCCATGCTCTGCTGGAATGAAGAAGGCGCTCCCATCAACAAATCCAGCAGTCCGTCGTTCGTCACCGCGCCGCTGAAAGTATAGACGCCGTTGCCGTCGAAGGCGCTGGGGGAATTCAGTTGATGGTGAATCCATTCGCCCCCGAACACAACCTGATGTTTGCCGTGGATCCAATCCACGTCGTCGGCGGCTTGCATGGTGTTGCGGTTGAAGTAGCCCGGAGCGCAGGTGCCGCACCCTACGCTGAAGTAGCTGCTTATCGTGGTGTTGAGGAAGTGAGGAACTAATTGGAAGAGCGGTGAGCCGTCGGGATTCTCCACGCCGAAAGCGAGATTGTTGGGGACGTTCGAGGCGGCTCCACGAGTATCCCGCAGACGAGTCCAGGAAAGGTGGGCCGTATTGACGATACCTTGTGAGAGCGACCAGGTGTGCCCGAGCACCATGGCTTGAGCGCGCTCCCAGTTGCCGTAGGTGGTGGTGGTCAACAGGCCTAGCGGACCTGACGGGTCATAAACGGGCACTTGGCGAAAATCAGCGTCCATGTATCGGCCGTAGAGGCTCTGCTTCGTGCTGATCGTATAATCCACGCGCCCCACAAACATATCCTCATCCTGAGGCGTCGGGATGCCGTACGTAATCGCGCCGCAGCCGTTTTGAGATTGCGGCAGCAGGGCGAGCATCTTCAGCGCTGAGGAGTTGAACATGGTGGTGGGAATCATGGGCGGCGGCGTGGAGGTATATGTTGCGGTCGCCGAAGCCGCGCCGAAGGATGGACCTCCCGGGAAGGGATCGTAAAGTTGACGATAATCTCCCGCTCCTGCCTTCGATACGCAGGCGCCCGACTCCAAGGTGTCAAAGTTTCCTTCCATTGCCGCGGCAGTGGGAATGAAACTGTTGGTGGTTCCGGGAGCGGTGCGGAGGCGAGTGCCCTGATAGGCGCCAAAGTAGAAAAGCTTGTCTTTCTTGATGGCCCCTCCCGCTGTTCCGCCAAACTGGTTGCGCCGCAGCGTGTCCTCGGCCGCAGCACCGAACAGGCGGGCATTGAAGTCACCATTGCGGACGAACTCGAACAAATCTCCATGAAAGTTGTTCGTTCCGGATTTGGTGACGAAGTTCGCCGTGGCGCCGGGATGGACTCCGTAGCGTGCCGAAAGCCCGTTCATCTGCACGCTGAATTCCTCCAAGGCGTCAGGAATGGGCAACGGGAGGTTAACGTTGGAAAACGGGTCATTGTGGTCAGCGCCATCCAGCAGGTAATCCACGCCATTGCCCTCCCCGCCCTGCACCGAGATGCTGACCGAGCTGGGCGGTGACCTGGACGGGCTGCCCCAGCCATACCTGCAGACCTTGCAGATCAACCGGCCGCATTTTAGACCGGGAAAACAAGCTTGAGCCGGGCGATTGACCAGGGAAACCGTCGAATACGGCTGCGCAAAACACCGTCATCGTGAGCGCTACGAGCGCCCATTTGTGAGTCGTTCCTCGAATCATTCTGTCTCCTTGTTGGAATTTTCCATTCTGCCCTTTTGCATCTGGTTGTAGCGGCGCTCTATGAGCGTCGAATCATTCTGGCTTGTCCGTCAACCGGCGGACAAGCCCTGCGACGGTGGATAGTCCGCTCCTAGAGCGTTCAAATTGAAAGATTACCCCTCCCCCGCAGGTTGACAACGCCCGGCGGGCACGTTAGGTTGGTGACATGGGGACAAACGGAAATCAACACCTTTCTCTCAGCGGCTTTTACTTCCTCGAGCGAAAAGGGCCGGGCCGGCCTGCGCTCGTGGATGTAGCCGGTTCCGTCCGGGCGCACCTTGACGGCCTGGGCGTAGCTGCTGACAAACTACGCGGCCGCACCATCGCGGTGGCCGTGGGAAGCCGCGGCATCGCCACGTTGCAGGTCATCGTTCGCACGGTGTGCGATTGGCTGAAGGCGCACGGCGCCAAGCCTTTCGTTTTCCCCGCCATGGGCAGCCACGGAGGCGGGACCGCCGAGGGCCAGCGCCAGGTTCTGAGCGAATACGGCATCACCCAGGCGGGCGTGGGTGTGGAGGTTCGCTCCGAAATCGAAACCGTGCAGGTGGGAACCACTCCGCAGGGCTTCCCGGTTTTTGCCGACCGCAACGCGTGGAATTCCGACGGCATTGTGCTGGTGAGCCGCGTTAAACCCCACTCGGATTTTGTAGGCCGCGTAGAAAGCGGCATGCTGAAGATGATGGCCATCGGATTGGGCAAGCGCGAAGGCGCCGCCGAGGGCCACAAACAGTTCATCAAGTGCGGTTTTGAACCCACCATTCGCGCCGTTTCCGCCAAGATTCTCGAAAGCGGTAAGGTCCTGTTGGGAGTCGCCATCGTCGAGAACGAATTGCACGAGACCGCCGACGTGCGCGCCGCGCTGCCGCAAAACATCGTTGAGGTGGAACATTCCGCCATTGCCCTGGCGCGCGAATTGATGCCCCGCCTGCCCTTCAAGCGCATGGACCTGCTGATCGTCGATGAGATGGGCAAGAACATCAGCGGCGCCGGAATGGACTCTAAGGTGATCGGGCGCGCGCGCGGCGAAGCCCCCGACGTGGGCCCGGACGTTGGGGTTATCTTTACGCGCGACCTTACCGAGGAGAGCGGCGGGAACGCCATCGGCGTGGGAAATGCCGATATCATCCACGAGCGCCTTTTCCGCAAGGTCGATCTCCAGAAAACCTACGTCAACTGCATGACCGCCTT
>JASHTZ010000353.1 GCA_030040295.1 Terriglobia bacterium
AAACCGATTGTAGATCCGAAAGTAAGTCCCAGGTCTGCCGCGTCGGCTAATGAATAAGCGTTGACCGCATCCTTCGGTAGGACGATTCGAACATTGGGCGGCAGAGCTGATTTCAGGGTCAAGTAGAAATGAAGTTCATTTTCCGCCTCTCCAATGTATTCATTGCCCCCTAAATTGGGGTGAACTTTGATGACAAGCTGCACGTCATCCCGGCATCCAACCCACGATACGACGTCGCGTACCCAATCAATTTGTGACTCGTAGGGTCCCTGCCAGAGGGGATCGCCGGCAATTTCATCCGTCGAAGAGGTGAACAATACCCAAAGACGCTTATTTTTGGACAAATCGAGTTGCGTCCTTAAATCGGGTGAGTGATCGAACGATGCGTTGAATGGAAGCCAGGCGAGGTTCGCTCCATACCGTCTCTGGACCAACCACTTAAACGTAGAATCCAATTGGACTCGGTCGAGGGGAATTTGTGACCACATCTTCCAGAATTCCCGAAATGGCTCGACGTTCATGCAATGCGCATTTGGTCTTATCGTTAAGTATCCGCGCTGGTATTCCGCCCGTTCGTGCGTAAGAAGCCGAACTCCCTTCTGACGAAGGACTTCCAAAGCCACCCGCGTAACAGACTGGCGGCCATTAAACAAAAGCGCCGAATCCACCGGGTTTGCATCCAAATAGTTGCGAAGACCAATCATTGCGATCGCAGCGCCATAGAGAAACCCTCGGTAAACACTGGTGACGTGCCAGTTCGTCAGGTCTGGCGGGTAATGCCGGAAATACGAAATTACGGAAGATTTGACCCACTCTCCCAGGGGAGCTTCCTTAAAGCTTGCTTGGAGTATCCCCGACACCGGCACACTTTGGGCCCATTCAAATGCCGAAGATTTTTCAGCGGGATTTACAAAGTCCCCTAACCAGCGGTGGGCAAAGGCCGATTCGTTCATGCTCGCCTTTGCAGCGGAGGTGCATCGCTGGCAAAGATCGAAGGGTCGAGGGAATTTCCACTTCGAATCCCAATGCTGATCGCATTCGGGCAGCAAACCATCGCAGAGGACATACTCAACATTCGCCCCCCGGACCTGGCACGCTGCAGCAATGGTCAGGTCATATAGGGTTCTATCTTTCCAAAGGTGATAGGGCGAAAATACCAAAATTCGCTTCATAGATGGAATTCGCTGGTACTCCTCTTTGCTCGCCTTGAGCCAGCGTACACACCCGAATGATAGGAACTTCCGTTTGCGTTCTGATTGGAATGATTTCCGATCCTCTTTACTCTACACCCGCCCAGTCTCGGATATCACGTCAGCCACCTGCTTTTTCCGGTCAGCTACCAAACCTCGAATTCCCTGGTAAGCTCCCCGACTGGCTTCGATTTGGCGACGAGCGGCTTCGAGCAAGGAGGCCCGGACAAGTTCCGCTGACTTCCAAGTGTTATCAATCGCACTCTTCAAGGCGTCAACCATATCGGGCTCTCCCAACATTACGGTAGTGCAGCCCACGCCGAAAAGGTCCTCCAACCCTTGGAATTTGGCCGAATAATAGCAAGAATTGCACAAACATACAACTGGGATGCCCTGGGCCAAGGCAAATACCGCGGCATGGTATGCTCCTGTGACCACTATGCGGCAGCGTCCGGTCTGTTCTATCAGTTTTTGCGGTGAGTCGAGTGAAAGCCCACCGTCCGACTCATTGTCAAACCCCGCCAGAAGTTGCCGGATCGCTTCCTGATCACGCGCAAATTCGTGAAAAGCGATGGGCAGGGGAAGAAGGCGAACGCCCTGCTGCCGCGCAAACTCCCTAACGACAGGACCCACCGCGGCGGCAAGATCAGATTTTACCTCGGCATATGAGGCCACCCGCAGGTTAATTCCCACTCCGTCGCCAAGTTCCGGGACGCGCGCCAAATATGCGAGCTCCATGGCTTCATCACCAGTCGTAAGAACGTCCCTTGGTGAAACTCCGACCGACTGGAGCAGAGTCTCCGCACCTCGCGTGCCGCGGAGAGTAATGCGGGAAACCTTCGGAAGGACCCTTTTCGCCTTGGCTAAGACTATAGGATCGCTCAGGGGGCCCATGCCTTGCCCAAACATCACAACCGGTATTCGACGGCGGATTGCCGCTTCCATCGTCCAGAGTGTCAAGAGATTCCAATCTCTACAGCTATCAGCAAATCCGCCCGATCCACATGCGACGAGGAGATCAAAATCCTGAAAGACTCCCATAAAACCCTTGAACTCCTCAAGCCGGCCGGGTCCGCCTTTCAAACTCAATCGCAAGCTGATCATGAGCTCAAGGACCCTCGGCAAGGACCGACCAAGAATCCTCTTCAAGCCGCTCAGTATTGTCGAAGCCCATTTTGGCAATAAGCCGTGGTAACGCCCCAGCAGGCTTCCATCCGCAACCCAAGATGCGCAACTTGCGCGCGACAAGGGCAATGCCCCAGGGCAGTAACGGGCAAGGTTCGAGGGAGAATCCGTCAGAACGTAAATGCCGGCGTTCGGCCACAAACCCAGCAATCGGGCAACCGCCATTTGCAGCATGGCGACATCACCCATATTCTGGTATTCCGCAGGGCCGGAATTCAAACCTGTGGTGACGATCACCTGCATTTTATTAAGTATATCAGGGAATGTAAGGTGTGGTCAGGTCCGGGCGATTCCGGGGCTTGGGCTCACTTCACAGCGTATTTTTGAGCGGGGCCCCATTGGGCCTTGCGGACCGTATCATCAATTTCATATCGTCTGCTGTGTAAAGATGCGGGGGTAACATACGCCGCGGTCGCTACGATTCGGGGCTTGGTTTTGGAGGTCCCGCCGCGATGGAACCCAGCCGTATCACAAAAAATCAAGGTGCCCGGCGACCCCTTCAAAAGCACGCGATGCGAGGCGGGAATCTGCCGTTCAACCTCCCCGTCTGGAGGATAAGGGATTCCCAGGGGGTCCTCCCATGGAAAAACCCGTTCGAAAGGGCCACCTGCGTGGCTGCCGGTAAGGTATTCCATCGCCCCGGCTTCCTCGTCAACCTCACTGAAATACAGAAAGGTGCGAATTTTTTGCCGATCCTCCGGGTCCCGATGCCACCTTTGTGAGAGAAAGCGTGTGTTGGTGTTTAACGGCAAAGTGTGCCAAACATCGAAATAAATCAGTTTGGACCAAAGTCCAAAATATGAATTCGCGACGTCCAGAATGCGCGGGTGAACACTTAAGTTCAGGAGGAGATTACTCGCTGTGATCAACGGCCGCTGGTCTTCAGGATATTTCGTAATAATGTAATGCCCAACAGCTTTGAAGTCCTGCTGTTGTCCGAAATCTTCCTGGCGTTTCCTTACGGCGGACTGCACTTCCTCACTGGCGCTGAATTCCTTGACTTCTGCGGAGAGGCGTCCCCACAACTCTGCGTTA
>JASHTZ010000354.1 GCA_030040295.1 Terriglobia bacterium
GCGGCGGCGTGGCGGTTGAGGGCGGACGGGTTGGAAATTCCCCGGCGCAGCATACCGCAGGGTCTGCGCGCCGCCCTCTGGCCGGGACGCCTTGAGCCCATCCTGCACAAACCCCTTGTAATTCTCGATGGCGGACACAACTCCGGCGCGGCGCGGGAACTGGCTGCGTTTCTGAAGGAAGAGCTTCCCGGTCGCCGGCTCCGCATCGTTTACGCTTCAATGCGCGACAAGGCCATCCGGGAAATTTGCCAGAGCGTTTTTCCGCTGGCCGAGGAGATTTACTTGACTCAGCCTGGCCACCCGCGCGCAGCAACTCCGGAGCAGATTCTGGCGGCGCTCGACAATCGCCCTCCAAGGTTTCATATTAATGACCAGCCGACCGTCGCGCTGGAACACGCTTGCGCCGCGAGTTCGCCTGAAGACGTGGTGCTGGTTTTCGGCTCGCTCTTCCTGGTTGGCGCCATCAAGATGGCCCAACGTGATGGCAAATTGAAATTGTAAGGGGAATCGGTAGTCGCTTTTCGGTTCACAGGCCTGGAACAATCTCTCATACCAAGATGGCCGCCCGCGCACCCATTGCCGCGCCTGATATCCAGAAGGAGAGTCGTGTGCGCTACTTTCTGAGTTATGCGCGATCCCTGCTATTCACCAACTTGCTGATTTATTTCTACACGGCCGCATGCGGCACCGCCTCGCTGCTGGCCTCGATATTTGACGCTGAAGGCAGATGGCAACACGCTTGTGCCAGGGCATGGTCCTGGCTGATTTTAAAAACCAGCGGAATCCGCGTCCGCGCAGAGGGGTTGGAAAACGTCCGTCCCGGCCAAACTGCCATCTATTGCGCGAATCACCAGAGCGCCATGGATATTCCGATCCTATTCGTGAACCTCCCCGTCCAATTCCGGTTCGTGGCCAAGCGGTCGTTGTTTAACATGCCCTTCATGGGCTGGCACTTGCGCCGCTCGGGACACATTGCTGTCGACCCCGATCGCCCGCGCGATGGCCTAAAGAGCATGAAAAGAGTGGCGGAGGAAATCCGCGAGGGAAAGTCTGTTCTGCTTTTTCCTGAGGGCCATCGCAGCCGCACCGGGCAATTGCTCCCCTTCAAGGCCGGCAGCTTTTATATCGCCATTCTCTCCGGAGTTCCGGTTGTGCCCATCACGATTACTGGATCATCGCACGTCCTGAAACCGGATACTTATCACGTGCGCTCAGGGCAGACAGAAATGATTGTTCATCCTTCGATTGAAACCAAAAATCTGACTCTGAAGGATGTCGACAAACTCTCTGAACAGGTGAAATCGATCATTGCCTCCCGCTTCGTGCCTGTAAAATAGTCCGGCGGATAAAATTGCGTTGAGGATTACAGATCGAATGAGGTTCGGAGGAATAATCAGCATGGTCAAAGGCCTCTCCACGGAGCTTGCTCCGCATCAAATCTGGTGAACCGTGTGGCGCCGGGGTGGATCGAAACGGATATGGCTCAGCCCGTGCTTAAGAATCGCAACATGCGCCGCAGAGCCGTTTCCGCCATTCCTCTCCGGCGTTTTGGCCGGCCGGAAGAAGTGGCCATGCCCATTCTGTTTCTTGCTTCCCCGATGGCCACTTACATGACCGGAGAGTTGGTGAACATCAATGGAGGGAGCGTTCTCTGTGGCTAATTCGACCTTGGTGAGAATACTGGGTATTGTCGCGGCGCTTGGAATGGCAATTTGTTCGATTGCCGGGCCGCTGCCCGCCCAACAGCCTGCGCCCCCTCCACTCCAATCGCACGTTGATCCCCAGGCACGCCAATTACTCGACCGCGCCATTCGGGCATTGGGAGGGCAGGCTTTCCTGAACGCCAAATCCCTCACTTCGAAGGGACGAGTGTTTTTCTTTCAGGACGGAGCCACGATGGGCCTGGAACCCTATGAGAGTTGGATGCTGTATCCTGACAAGCGCCGCTTTTCCTATGGAAAAACCAAGCCCGTTATCCTGATCAACAACGGCGACAAAGGCTGGGAACTCGATCGCTACGGCCTGATTGCCCAACCCGATCAACAATTGCATAGCTGGATTCTCTCCACGCGCTACGGCTTTGAAAACTTGTTGCGTTTGCGCATTAATGAGCCGGGTGTCCTGATTCAAATGGGCAAAATGGATTTTGAGGACAACGTCCCCACCCAGGGGATCGAGATTACTGCGGTCGGAGGCATCAGCGTCCGGCTGGACTTGCATCGGCAGACGGATCTTCCTTCACGGATTTCCTACCGCATCCGCAACGTGAAAGAGGACGCGTGGGATGACTACTCGATTTTCTATTCGGATTACAAGGCTTTCGACGGCGTCCAGACCCCCATGCACATTGCGCGTTTCCTGAATGGTGAGCGAGTTGGGGAAATCTTTCTCAATTTCGCCCATTACAACGAAGATTATCCAGCCAACTACTTTATCGCCGAGTGAGTCAATGTCCGGGCGAGTTAAGCGCCGGACCGGAATCCCCACTCCAAACCGCGACTCCTGCATCTGCTATAATGAATCTATGGTGTCCTCGTGAAGAATTCACCTGCAATTCGAAGCACCACCATTTTGTGCGTGCGCCGGAACGGCCGAATGGCCATGGGCGGCGACGGACAGGTTACCTTGGGCGAAAGCGTGGTGAAGCAGAAGGCGCGCAAAATCCGTCGCCTTTACAACGACAAGGTCGTGGCGGGGTTTGCCGGCAGCACTGCGGATGCGCTCTCCCTTTTTTCGCGCTTTGAACAGAAACTCGAGGAATATCACGGGAACCTGAGCCGCGCGGTGGTGGAGCTGGCGAAGGAATGGCGCACCGACCGCGCTTTGCGGCATCTCGAAGCGTTGCTGCTGGTGGCGGATGAAAAAAATACCTATCTCGTGAGTGGCAACGGCGATGTGATCGAGCCCGACGACGGGATTGTCGCCATCGGGTCTGGCGGACCCTTTGCCCTGGCCGCGGCACGAGCCCTTGCCAAGCACACTCCCATGCCCGCCAAGGAGATTGTCCAGGAAGCCATGCTCCTGGCTGGGCAGATTTGCATTTTTACGAACGATCAGATCACCATTGAGGAGCTTTGATCGGTGCCGGCAATGAGCGTTGAAAGAGTAATGTCCAAGGAGCAGGAGACAGTCGACAGCCTTCGTTGATATGGCGCAACGCTCAAAAGCCGTGCTTTACCCTTTATCCTTTACATCTTAGACTTTCAATATGGTCTTTTATCTTCCCGAAAACGTCGATAATGCCACATCGCTTGACGACTTCTCCCCACGGCAGATTGTGGCGGAGTTGGACAAGTATGTGGTGGGGCAGACGAACGCCAAGCGGTCGGTGGCGGTCGCTTTACGCAATCGCATGCGCCGGCAGAAGCTGGCGCCGGAGCTTGCCGAGGACATTCTTCCCAAGAACATCATCATGATCGGCCCAACGGGGGTGGGCAAGACGGAAATCGCCCGCCGCTTGGCCCGCCTGACCAATTCACCTTTTCTCAAGGTTGAGGCCTCGCGTTTCACGGAGGTTGGCTACGTCGGCCGCGACGTGGAGTCGATGGTGCGCGACCTGGTGGAAGTCGCCATTGACATGGTGCGCGAGGAAAAGGTGGAAGAGGTGGCGGAGAAAGCCGAACAAAACGCCGAGGAAAGAATCTTGGATTTGCTGCTGCCTCCTCCCTCCGCCCCGCGCAAACCGGAAAAGCCCTCCGGTGACGGCGACGACGGCCGCGTTCTCGGGTCGCCCGAGCAGATGATGCGGACCCGCGAGAAACTCCGCGTCCAGCTTCGCGAAGGCAAGCTGGATGACCGCGAA
Organism: Terriglobia bacterium; assembly: GCA_030040295.1. Taxonomy (GTDB): domain Bacteria; phylum Acidobacteriota; class Terriglobia; order UBA7540; family UBA7540; genus Bog-366. The sequence goes on from JASHTZ010000354.1 coordinate 3,803, forward strand.
GTTGAAGTCGAGATGCGCGACCGCAGCATGCCCGCATTTGAGGTGGTGACCTCGCAGGGCGTGGAGGAAATGGACATCAACATCAAGGATATTCTACCGGGCCTCTTCGGGCAGCGTACCAAGAAGCGGCGCATGCACGTGACCGAGGCCATGGAATATCTGATCCAGGAGGAGGAAAACCGCCTGATTGACATGGATCAGGTTACGCGCACGGCGGTGGAGCGCGCCGAGCAATCCGGAATCATCTTCCTGGATGAGATCGACAAGATCGCGGGCCGTGAGCGTGGTGCCGGCCCGGACGTGAGCCGCGAAGGCGTGCAGCGCGACATTCTGCCCATCGTTGAGGGGACTACGGTCAACACGCGTTACGGCATGGTGCGCACCGACCATGTTCTGTTCATCGCCGCCGGCGCCTTCCACGTTACAAAACCCTCCGACCTGATTCCCGAGCTCCAGGGCCGATTCCCCATTCGCGTGGAACTGCACTCGCTCAGCACCGAGGATTTCATCCGCATTCTGAAGGAGCCCAAGAGCGCGTTGGTGAAACAGTACGTCGCGCTGCTGGAGACGGAAGGCATCAAGCTGAGTTTCGCCGAAGACGCCCTTCAGGAAGTTGCCAAGTTTGCCGCAGCCGTGAACGAAGCCACGGAGAACATTGGCGCCCGGCGGCTGCATACCATCATGGAAAAACTGCTCGATGAAATTTCCTTCGAGGGCCCGGATCTGAAGAAAAAAGTCATGCGCATCGATGCCGTCTATGTGCAAAAGCAGTTGGCAGACATCGTCAAGAATCAGGATCTCAGCCGGTACATCCTGTGAACACCTGTTCCCGCGCGCGGGCGGCCGCGCTTCGTCGTTCCACTTACCGCTCCTGCCGGTCGGGACGGATTATTCAAGCGCTGGCGTTGGTTTCTGTAGTGGGGTGGCTGTTCGGATGCGGCGTGCAGGGCACTCCCCAGCCGCCTCGTTTGGAGCGGCCGGCGAAAATCACCAACCTTTCCGTAGTGCAAGTTGGCCAGGATCTGCAAATGCAATTCACCCTTCCCCTACAGACCACTGAGGGTGAGCGCTTGACCAAGCCCTTGGAGATCGAAATCCTTCGTGTCACCGCGCCGGCGGCTGCGGGTGTTTCCAAACTGCCAGAGCCGGAGATCTGGACGCGCCTCACGCGCGAAGAGTGGGCCCCCTACGCCAAGGACCATAATGTTTCCTACCTGGCGCACCTAACCGCGAAGGAGTTCCATGATTGGCAGGGGCAGACGATGGTGTTAGCC
>JASHTZ010000355.1 GCA_030040295.1 Terriglobia bacterium
TGGTGCAGGCGATTCAGAAAGCCGTGACAATGTATCGCACCACTTATCTTGTTCCTCCCAAGAAGGTAAGGGATGATCGCAAGACCCTGAAGCTGTTCATGGCCCCGGAATTCTTCTTTCGCGGAGCGGAAGGGGCGTTTGACCTTGGCCTGATGATGGGAACCAAAAAGCAGCCGGGGGTGATGGACCGCCTGCGCGAAGAGACCTCCAAGTACCCCGATTGGCTTTTTGTACTGGGAACCTATGTCGCCGGCACCGAGGAGACCGGAGTAGGTTGCTTCAATCACACACCAGGAAAGTGGATGAGCCCGGCGGTTGCCGCATGGGACCCCAACAAGCGAGTGCTGACCTGTCCACAATGCCATGCCCAATTGCGTTGCACATGCGGCGCGCTTCTGACGGTATTCAAACCGAATGTCAATCCGCCCCAGTATTGGAACGCCGATCGGGATTATTTTTGCCCAAAGTGCAATACCCGCAAAAACTTTCAGGAGATCATCAAGTCAATCATCATTGACAACTACGCCATGGTGCAAAAAGGCGGCTATAGCCGTCCCGATGGCGTCAACGACTACTGCATGCAAAAAAAATTGATATCCAACCTCGACTTTGAAAAGTTGGGTGGAGACAACGTCAAGCTCTTCGGAGGCACCTTCGAAGCAAGCGAACCGGCGATAGGAGGGGCAAATGAACGCATGGGAGGCGGCGTTTTCACCATGGACGGGATTACTTTTGGCATGGAAATCTGCCTGGATCACCTCTCGAAGCGCTTAGTGAATGCTCCCGACGCCCGAAACATCTCGATCCAACTCATCCCCGCCGCCGGCATGGATATCAAATCCGACAGCGTCGCCTGCATGCCCAACGGTTTGCTCTTTAACGTGGACGGAGGGGGTGGAACGTCCGACCTCAAAATCAACGGCCTGTTTTTAGAAACCAAAACATTCGAGGAAACGGGCGACGTTCCGAACTGCTCCGCGGGGTGTTTCCCGGACCCCGGCGACCAGTCGATCGATCTGTTCGGCCCCTTTGATATTCCTTATATGTAGCGCCTAGCGGAGGCGTACGGGTAAACAGTGGTCGTAGAAATTGGGCGAATCTGAGAAATTGATTCCGGTTATGCAATGGCCGCAACGGATTTCCATTCACAATATCACTGTTGAAATTGGTGACATCCCGGTCTGCCTCCGCACAGAGAGCAGCGAATTTGCGCGCCTCCTGGAGGATCGCTACGGCGAATTCGTGGTCCGCGAGCCATGGCAGCGGATAGGGGCGCAGCCGGTGATGGAGTTCGATGTCGAGTTGCTCCCGGAATCCGGAATCCGGAACGCCGAGGCTGATTGCGGAGAGGACGATGACGTCAGCGTCCGCATTCAGGCCAACCGCTGGGTGATGGAACGTGGCGACTTCCGTGCGGAATGGGATCCCGCATTCCTGCGCGGGTGGGTGCGGCAGACGGTAAATCCCTACGCCATTGACAGTGTGCTTCGAATCTTGCACTCCCTGATTTTGGCCCGTAGCGGAGGCTTTCTGATACACGCCGCGAGCGCCGTGCGCCATGGGCGGGCGTTCATATTTGCAGGTGAGTCGGGCGCAGGGAAAACTACATTGTCGCAGTTAGCTCCGCCTGATGTTACGATTCTGACGGACGAGATTTCTTACATCAAGCCGGCGGCAGGGGATTCCACCGCTGCAAACTTGCCCCGGTTTGAAGCTTTCGGCACTCCGTTCGCCGGTGAACTGGCGCGAATTGGCCAAAAAACCCGCGCTCCCCTCGCGGAGCTATTTATACTGAAGCAGGGAGCGGAAAATCGCATCGAACTGATAAGCGAATCCGAAGCCGCGTGGGAGCTACTTCGCCACGTGCTTTTTTTCGCGCGCGACGAGCGACTGGTGCAGAGGGTCTTCGAGAGCATTTTTGGATTTGTGCGCTGCGTTCCCGTCCGTCGGATGGTTTTTCAGCCGAACGCGGCCGCATGGGAGCTGATCGCATGAGCGAGCTGTACGTTGCCCGCAGCCAGGAGATTGCCGCGCGCGCCTTAGACGGCGAGATGATGATCATGTCCGCGCGCGATTCGACGTTGTTCAACCTCAATGAGCTCGGTACGCTGATCTGGCAGGCGGCAGACGGCGCGACGACGCTTGAAGAAATCGTCGAGAAGAACATTTGTGCTGAGTATGAAGTCGAGCTGCAGCAGGCCCTTGAGGATGCAGAAGCCTTCGTGCGCGAACTCGAGGGACTTGGGATTTTGCGGGTGTCCCACCAGCCGATTACGGACGCATCGTAGGGCAGCAATTAATCGGAGAAGGGCGGGGCTGAAGCCCTGCCCTTCCATCGCCACCGCTAACGATTTATGAACACCCTGATGCAGGAAATGAACGAACGCGCCTTGCGGGCCGGCGTGCCGCTGAGCGTGCAATTCGATTTGACCTACCGCTGCAACGAGCGCTGCGTTCACTGCTACCTTGACCACGACGACCACGGCGAGCTGACCACGGCGGAAATCATGGGT
>JASHTZ010000356.1 GCA_030040295.1 Terriglobia bacterium
GCGGCAGCAAGAAGACGCTGGCCAGCGCCATTGAGGCCGCCCAGCGCGCCGATACGCTGGTGTATTCCATCTACTTCTCGTCGGAGGAAGAAGGATATGGCGGTGGAGGTTACGGACACCACGGAGGTATGGGAGGTATGGGCGGCGGCATGGGGCGGCACGGCGGCGGGTATCCCGGCTCGCAGGAATCGCACCCGGACGGCAAGAAAATCCTCGAACGGCTCTCCAGGGAGACTGGCGGGCGTTTTTTCGAGGCTTCCAAGAAGCATCCTCTTGATGAAACGTTCAGCCAAATCCAGGAAGAGCTGCGCAACCAGTACAGCCTGGGTTATACGCCCGACCCACCGGACACCACTGCCGGGTATCACAAGATCGTCCTGACCACGAAGAAGAAGGATTTGACTGTGCAGGCTCGCGATGGGTACTACAGCTTGCCGTGAGAAAGGGGCTGGAAGCTCAAATCAACCCGGCGACGAAATATGACGCGAACTTGTGACTCAGGACGCTAGATTTTCAACATCATATGCTCATTGTCCAGGTATTCGTCGCCCACTTTCATGCCGCCGGGCTCGAGCCCGTATGTTTTGAAACCCAGTGAGACATAGAGCGCTCGGGCGGCGCTTTGACCTGCCGCAACGGTTAGCGAGACTTGCTCGACTCCTGGGCAAGCTTTGATTTTCTCCAGCAAGGCGGCGAGCAGCGCCCGGCCGATTCCTTTCCCCCGGCAATCCTCCCGCACATAGACACCCCAGATTTTCCCCTTGTGCCGCTCCTTGGCGATCGTGTAGCGAAAGAATCCCGCCATGCCCGCCAAATCTCCGTCAAGGAGTGCGCCGAAGACAAAATTATCTTCGGGATTCGTTGTCAGGCGCTCGGTGGCCGACTCGGGAGTAGAGAGGCGATGCTCCCCGGCGGATTCCCCGAAGGACTTTGGCTCGCGTTCCAGGGCCTCCAACCGCAGATGCCAATAGGCTTCAGTGTCGCGAGCGGTCAGCAGGCGGATTTCAAGTCCCATGTTGAGAGCAATGGTTGTGGTTAATGGCAAGTGGCTGGAAAGGTGCAAACGAGAAAGCGACTTGGCCAACAGCGAATCGGGTCATCACCGAAATTCCACGAGTTCCGGCGAGTTGCGCTTGGCACCCGTCACTAACCACTAGCCCCTAACCACTATTCCTTCAGCGCCGCTTCGATGGCGGTTTCGGCGACGGGCGCCAGCAGTTTGTATCCAGCGTCATTGGGGTGCAGGCCATCATCCGAGTCGCCGTCGCGCAGCATACCTTTGTCATCCACCAGCGCGGAATAATAGTCCGCCACCTGCGCGTGGACATCGGGAGCGTAACTTTCGATCCAGTGATTGAGATTGACGATATCCTCCGGCGGCCGATGTACGGTTTGCTTTGACATCGTGTAGTCACTGACGGGCGTGAGCAGGCAGAGGATGATTTTGATCTTGTGGGTTTCCGCTAATTCGCAGATGGCGCGAATGTTGTCCTCCACCATCTCCAGGGTCTCGGGGCCGGTGTTGCGGGCGATGTCATTGGTGCCGGCCAGCAGAATCACCGCCTCCGGCCGCAGGTGAATTACATCGGGATGCATGCGCACCACCATCTGCATCGTGGTTTGCCCGCCGATGCCACGGTTCACGTAGGGTTTTCCCGGAAAATACTTTGCCAAATCCCAACGGTCCGTGATGGAATCGCCCAGAAAGACCACGCGGCCCGGCTGGGGCGGCATTTTTTCCAGGCGTAAGTCGTCCTGATGATACCGGCCCAACTGGTTCCAGTCCTGAAGCTCATCGGCAAGCTGAATCGCCACGTGCGGCAGGCAGCATGCCGTCTGGTGCTGATTGAGATCCGGAACCAATTGCGCGCCCGCTGAAAACGGCAGGCACAAACTCAGACACAAACCCGCAAAAAATTTCCTGGCATTCTGCATGGCTCCCCCCTGCCGGTGTTATAACCGACTTCGGGAGAGCCGTCAAAGTGATAAGTTAGAATCGCCGCACGCAGGCGGTGGTGCGAGGGCGAGTCCCTTTGCAGATACGTGATTCCATCGTGCATACCTATTGAATTTTGCCTTAACATGTGTTTGGATGTGCTTGACAGGGGTTTGGCGGCGGTCTGCGAACACTGGATGGAGAACTGTCTGGCAATTCCGTTGGGAACGACGCTTTGAGCTTCTCCCCCTTTTATCGTCGGGCGTTTCCGGGATCAGGAAAGCAGCGTTTCAGCGTCGGTCTATAGTTACACGCACGAGGCCACGTCCTCTTACCCTCTTGGGCGTGGTCGAATTTCCGTCCGCCCCATTCCCCCGTACAACGAATCAGAAAGGGCCGCTCAGGTCCGCCGGACTCTTTCCGAGGATGTGAGCGTCATCCATCGTCCATTCGTGGAGGGTATATGAATACAAGAATTCGGACCATTAGGGCGGGTTTCTGCGCGTTGGTTTTTGCCGCGATCGCCTTCGGGCAGCACGGCGGAGGTGCAGTTACCGGGGCAGTCACGGACCCCTCCGGCGCCGCTGTGCCCGAGGCCGTCGCAACGCTGATGAACATTGATACGGGCGTACAACGCACGGCCAGGACCAACTCGGCAGGTATCTATCGCTTCGATTTTGTTGACGCCGGCAAGTATAACCTTCGAGTGAATGCCAGAGGATTTGCCATCTCGGAGATTGCGGGCTTGGTGGTGACGGTCGGTCAAACTGTTACCAGTAACATCAAGCTGGATTTAAGCAAGACCGCAACCACGGTGACCGTTGAATCCGGCGGCGTGCAAATGGTGAACGCCGCCAACGCCGAAATCTCTTCCTTGATCGGGCAAAACACCATCCAAAACCTTCCCCTGGAAGTCCGTGACGCTACGGTTTTCGTCAACCTGGTTCCTGGCTCCGTGCCCAATGACTTCAATAGCTCCACGCGCGGCGCCGCCATCGACGGCATGCGCGCGGGGATGGGCAATTTCATGATCGACGGCACGGATAACAACGATTACGGCCAGGCGGGCCGCGGCAAGAATGCGCCCGGCGAAATCCCTGGAGGTGAAGTGAGCGTTTCCCCTGACGCCGTCCAGGAATTCCGGGTGGTAACGGACAATTTCTCTGCCGAATACGGGCGCTCCGGCGGGTTCGTTACTGACTTGGTCACCAAGTCCGGCACCAACCAGCTTCACGGCTCGGCCTTCGAGTACAACCGAAATTCCGACACCACCGCCGACGACTTTTTTTCCGCCCGCGCCGGTCTGCACGACCAGTTGATTCGTAATCAGTTCGGCGGATCGCTGGGCGGACCCATCAAGAAAGATAAGATGTTCATCTTCGGCGCAATCGAATCACAGCGGCTGCGCCAGAGTGCGCCGGTTACGATCACGGGCACCACCACACAGTTTGAAGAATTTGTCTCCAGTGGCGCCTTCGCGGCCTTTTCCAACGCCAACTTTGGCACGGCTTTCAACTGCACCAGCCCCTCGGTGCCCGGCTGCTCACTGGGTCCCATCTTTCAGGAACTTAACTCCAAATACCCCATGCCCGTGGCCACCTCCAACTTCTCGAGCGCCAGCACCAGTCCGCTGGTGGCGGGCGCGACCTATCCCGTTCCGATCTTCGGACTCACGACCTATGCTTCGGACACCATCCTCAACGGCCTGCGGCCGGACGTTCGCTTCGACTACGATATCAGCAACAAGGACGTGCTGACCGTCCACTACAACATGGACAATTACCCGAACACTGAGACGGGTGTTGGCGGCGACTTCGATAATCCCGCCTTCCCCAGCATCGATCAAGCCCGCTCGCAGAACACCGGCATCTCTTGGACGCGCACACTTTCGCCCACCATGGTCAACGAGGCCAAAATGGGCTATCTGCGCAGCCGCGCGAACTTCCCCTGCACGGCCTGCCAAGTTCCCAGCATCGGCACGGCGGACGCACTCGGGACGGGCTTCGGCACCACCGAAGACTTGCCACAGAAGTTTACTGAAAACACCTTTCAATGGCTCGACAACGTATCCTGGGTGCACGGCAGGAACACAGTGAAATTCGGAGGTGAAATCCGCCGGACGCGCAACGGCTCGACCTTTGCCGCGGCCTCAGACGGTCTCTTCTACATGTGGGATACTGAGGACTTGCTGACCGACGGGGCGTTCGGCGACATGCTCGGCCTGGGAGGGTTTTATGAGGCGCTCGCTTCCATAAATCCTTCTTCACCCACGCCCGCCTTTCCAG
>JASHTZ010000357.1 GCA_030040295.1 Terriglobia bacterium
GCACCGTCTGGACCGGTGCCGCCTGGAGCGGTGGCGCCTGCGCAATGGGGATGGTTGCTGCCGGTTCCGGCGCAGGCATCTTGGGTGCCGGAGGGGGTTCGGCTGCCCTTGGAGTCTGAAGGCTGCGGCGGAGTTCCTCGGCCAATTGCATCGATTTTGCCGCTTCACTGAGCGGCGGTCCGGCCGTCGCAGGTGGCTCTGCGGGCGGTGCCGGTGCGGCTGCCCCACTCTTGCGATCGTTCAGCTCCTGAATTTTCTGCTTGACCTCTTCCGAGTCAGGATAGGCCCTCTGCAAATCCTTCAGCTTGCGCCGAGCCTCATCAAATTTCTTGCGGGCCATGAGCCTTTCGGCCTGGGCCAGAATTTCCTTGCCCCGGTCATCGAGCGCGTGCGCCGGGCGATCCTTCTGCACCTGGTCAAGCAGGCTCTTGGCCTGGGAATTGTTGGGATCGAGTTGCAGCGCCCGTTGGAATTCACGCTCTGCCAGCGCCGCATCACCCGCGCGCATGGCCTTCTGTCCGGCGCTGATCGCCTCCCGCATCTGCCGCAGGCGGTCGCGCTCCTGTGCAGCCTTCGTCCTCAGGTCGCGCACATGCGGGTTGCCCGCGTCCAACCCCTGGGCTTCGGTCAGTATCCGCACCGCCTCGCCGAACTCTCCCTGGTCAAAGGCTTGCTGGCCCGCTGCGAGCAGCGAGGCCACCTTCATCTGCTGATCCAACTTTTGCAGCTTCAGGTGAATTTCATTCGAATCGGGGAAGTCCTGCTGGAGTTCCATCAGGGTGTGCTGCGCGTCCTCAAGCTTTCCCTGGGAGGCAAGCTGCTCGGCTTGTTGGATAACCGCCCGGAAGTGCTCCTCGCGCTCGCGCGAGGCGAGCGACTGCCGCACCTGGCCGATTAAGGCAGTAGCCTGCGTATTAGCCGGATCGAGTTGAAGGACCTTCTGGAACTCACGTTCTGCGGTTTCCTGGTCTCCCTGGCGCATGGCCCGCTGGCCATTGCCCAGGGCCTCGCGCACCTGGCGCAGGCGGTCACGCTCCTGAACCGCCCGTTCCTTTAAATCGTGCGCAGTGACGTCCTGCGGATTGATTTCCAGTGCTTCGGTAAGAGCCCGAACCGCCTCGCCATATTCGCCGTGCTCGAGGGCCCGCTGTCCCACCTCAACCAGCTTGTGCGAACGCACAAGCGGGTCCAGCGCTTGAAGCTTTTGCGCGATCTCTTCCGCGTTGGGGAATTCCTGCTGAATTTCCAGTAGCCGCCCCTGCGCTTCTTCGTATTTTCCGGCCGAAACCAGATTGTCCGTCTCCCACAGAACTTCTTTCAGCCGGAAATCACGTTCGCGCCTGTGGCGGTCCTCCCGGATTTCCTGAAGCAGAGCCGCGGCCTGGGGGTGATTCTGGTCAAGCTGAAGAACTCGATTGAACGCCCGTTCCGCGGTGGTAAGGTCACCCTGCTTCATCGACTTTTGGCCGTCGGTAAAGGCTTCTTGCAATTCGCGCTGGTGTTCCTGCTCGCGCAGGGCCTTCTCTTTCAGGTTGCGCGCCTGCGTATCCGCCGGGTTCAATCCCTCGGCCTCGGTGAGCATCTTGATCGCTTCGCCGAACTCACCTCGGGTGAACGCCTGCTCAGCCTCGGAAACCAGTTTCTTGGCCCTCTGGGCCGGCCCTACGCGGTGAATTTCCGAGGCAACTTCGCTGTAGAGCCGCTTTGCCTCAGCATGCGTGTTGTCAAGAATCAGGACCGCCCGCACCTTTTCCTGCGCGCCGTTATAATCGCCCTTATCACGAAGATCCTTTGCTTCAATCAACAGGTCGCCAATAAAGGTCAGTTGCAGGCTGCGGGCGATGGGAAGCAGGCCGCCCAGCATTTCGTCCAGGGACTGGTAGCGCTCGTCGATGTTCTTCTTCAGGCCTTTGCTGATAACCTGATCGAGTTCCACGGGCACTCCGGGGCAAATCCGGCTGAGCGGCTCCGGCTCCGCGCTCAAAACCTTGGCGATAATCGCGGCGATATTCGAACCGTCAAAGGCCTTCTTGTAGGCGATGAACTCATACACGACGGCGGTGACGGACCACAGGTCCGAGCGGCTGTCCACGCGCCCGTCATTGATCTGCTCCGGCGAGGCATAATGGATGGTGCCCAGGAACATTCCCGTCTTGGTGAGGTTGGTGGATTCCAAATGCACGATGCCGAAGTCCACCACCTTCACCACACCCTCATTGGTCACCAGGATGTTGGCGGGCTTCACGTCGCGGTGCACAAAACCGTGCTTGTGCGCGTGGTCCAGGCCTTCGCAGAACTGCTGCACCAGTTTCAGCTTGGCGGCCAGGGGAATCCGGGCGCGCCGGTTGATGATGCTTTGCAGGCTTTCACCCTCCACAAACTCCATGGCGATGTAGGGCCTGCCCTCCGCCTCGCCCAGGTCGTAGATGGTGACAATGTTGGGGTGCTGAAGCGTTCCCGCCGATTGCGCCTCGCGATAGAAGCGTTTAAGGATTTCGGGGTCGGAAACCAGCTCGGGAGTGATGGTCTTCAGCGCCACCAGTCGCCCAATGAAGGGGTCGCGGGCCTTGTAAACCACGCCCATGCCGCCCTGGCCGAGCTCGGCCACAATCTCGTACTTCCCGATTTTTTGAACCACTTTCTGGTCCATCAGCCTACGCTATCCATCTTGCCGATTTCCGCCAAGATCACCGTGATGTTGTCGGGGCCGCCGTTGTCATTGGCGCGATTGACTAATTGCTGCGCCCTTTCCTGGAGGCCGATTTCCGCTTCCATGGTCGCCACGATATCCGCTTCCGAAACTACTTTGTACAATCCATCGCAGCAGATCAGAATCAGGTCATCCGGCTCGAGGTCCGTCGAGGACGTGACCACTTCAATCTGAGCCTGCGCACCGACCGCCTGAATCAGCATCTCGCGGATCTGCGGGTCCACGTTCTGGGCGTCTTCACCCCGCGAGCGCAACTGGTTTCCAATGGTTTGGTCCTGCGTCAGGATGGCCAGCTTTCCCTGCCGGAAAAGGTAGCAGCGCGAGTCACCCACCTGCGCCAGATCGGCATTTGCTCCGTGGATGAGCATCGCCGTGCAGGTGGTGCCCATCGTCAGGTTGTCTGCGCAACTTTGCGCGTACGCGAAAACCGCCCGATGTGCCGCCTCCACTGCATTCTTCAGGTTGTCGGAATAATCCCCCGGATAGCCATTCGGGGAGGCTTGAAATTGCGCGGCAACCTCCTTGGAAATATTCTCCACGCACATGCGGCTGGCCACTTCGCCGCGGAAGTGCCCGCCCATTCCGTCCGCAACCACCAGCAGCAGCCGGCCCAAATCGGTACCCGCCCCGGCCGTTGCCCCATCTTGCGGAGATCCATTGGGATCAAAGGGCAAAATCAGATGACAATCCTGGTTATTGTGCCGGCGGCGGCCCGTGTCAGAGACGTCGGCAACCCGCGCACAGAGGCGCACTTCGCCCTTCTCCTCGCCGCTAACGGCCGATACTTGCGGCACATGATCTGCCACAGGCAGGACTCCTCCTTAAAGCTGACTTAATGTGTCCACCCGACTTAGGGTTCTGTACTTTCGTAGTGTAACTTAAATTCCTGGAATTGCAAGCAACACGCATTGTTGAGGGAGGTAATAGCACTTTGGAGCCATTGCGGACAGGTTGGGAAAACGTCGCTGTTCTCCCTTGCCCACAATCGGCCCCCCTCACCCTTGGCCCTTACTCCGACCGGATGGCACAAATGCTTCTCATGTCTGCGACACTTCCATCGCTCGGCGCGAGGTTCGGGGTCGCATACTTTACCCACTTCCACTTTCTTCGCTAATTGGCTCTGGAGCCAGCGAGTTGTCTGTACACGCGTGTCCATTACGTACCTTACGGAATTCTACTGAGAAATTTATACTCGCTGAAAGGGAGAAAAGGAAGCTTCCGCGCCTCTAAACTTCAGCGCAGGGATTTGTTCATCAATGATTTAGAGCCTATCTGGGCTGGCACTCAAATTGCCTCACAACGTCCTGAACCTACTTCGAAGGCGCATTTTCGGGGGGGATTGGTAAGGGAGGATGCACGCAAATGCAAAATGCTGTCAAGTTGGCTGCAGTAGTTTTGCTCGTTCTCGGGACCATGGGTTGCTTGGCGACACACGACTACGTCAAGAAGCAGGATCAACCCCTGGCGACAAACATTAAAGCCGTGGACACGAAGGTGGACACCAATACCAAGGAACTCGATCAGCGCATCAGCGACGTCGATCGCCACTCCGAGGAGGGCTATTCGGAAGCTACCGCCAAAGCGGAAGCCGCCGACCAGCACGCTGCCAAGGCTGACCAGGATGCTCAAGGAGCTCAGCAGACCGCGGACAAGGGCGTGAACATGGCGGGGCAAGCTCAGCAGCAGATCGACAACATCGATAACTATCAAGCCGTTAAAACAGAGAGCGTGTTGTTCGGCTTCAACCGCGCCGACTTGACCCCGGACGACCAGCAACAGATTACCGATGTGGCGCAGTCGCTGGGTTCAATGAAGCATTATGCGGTTGAGGTGGAGGGGTTCACGGATTCGACCGGTCCGAAGCAGTACAACCTTGAACTGAGCCAGCGTCGCGCAAACACCGTGGTGCGCTACTTGACGGAAGACCAGCACGTACCACTCCTCAAAATTCACATGGTAGGACTGGGCGAAGATGAACCGGCCGCCGATAATCACACCGTCGACGGCCGCAAGCAAAACCGGCGTGTGGAAATCCGCGTCATGGCGCCCCCGGAGGCGCCGACTGCAAGCGCGCAGAATTCCGCGGGTAGTTCGCAAAGCGCCCAGCAGTAATTCGATTTTCCCGATGGAGAAATCATCCCACCCCGGACGGCGGTGGCAGCAGCTACCGCCTTTCGGGGCCTGTGACGCGCTTACTTCAGCGCAAAGAACACCAACAGAGCCACGGTCATAATGAAAAGGCTACCAAGAATCACCAGAGGCACCCACACCTTGCGCTTGGCGCGCGGAGGCAGCGTATCTCCGTCGTGAGAAAGGTAATTTGACGGCCTTGAGGAAGGGTGCGCGTCGCGAGATGTGGCGGGGTAAGAAGAAGGCATTTGCAGGTAGGATGTGGTTGGTGCGGCACCGGGACCCGTGGGGCTGGCGCTTCCACGCCCGCCGGATGGCGGGCTCTCCGGAGGCAGCAGCCCAGCCAGGGATTTCACGTTCTCCATCATACGCGTGTACTCGCCGGGCGCAGGCGCGGACCGCGTGACCTTTTCTAGCTCCAAAGGCGCCTTCCAGGCAGGGCCAGGCGAAGGCGGCGAGGGGAGGTCAAGTATGGGCTCAGAACCTCGCCTTGAACCGCCCGCCGGCGGGTAGGAACCAAGGGCGGGCATGTCCCCGATTGTCCCCGGCTTCTGCGGAAGCCCTTCGAGGGGCGCTCCGGGAATCGTCGGTGTGGGCGTTAATTCCTCCCGAACCGTGGGCGGCCCAAAAGACCCGTCTGTTGCCTCAGATGGATCGGGCGGGGCCGACAACGTGGGATGTAAGCGAGGTTTGTCGCTCCGGAAAACCATCTCGAACCCCACGGAAGGTTTTCGCTGAGGCACATTTTCGCTGGTCTGAGCCTTGGCAGCCGCCGGTTCAGGCACAGAAGATACAGGCACGGGTTTCTGTGGCGCCCTGACCAGGTCTGCCAGCACTCCCGTGACGTCCAGTCCAGCCTCGGTGTCGGCAGAGGTAGCGTCGGCACGTGTAGCGGCCTTGGGAACAGGCTTGGAGGCTTCCGCCCCGGCAGCGGCGACCTCAAGGTTTGTCGCCTGCGCGCGAAGACTGGGCCGGACCTCTGTAGGAGCATCCTGGAGGCTGGATGGAATTTCAGATTCCGGGGGAAGTTCAAATCCCAGAACTGGGGTAGGCGATTGCAGCCGAGAGTGAGGCTGAGGAAGACCTGAAAGCACCGAGGGCGGCGTATTCTCCCCCGTCTTTGTCGGCGCAAGCGCGCTGCGACCCACAATTTCCGTTGTCCGCTTCGCACTTTCGGAAGGTGATGGCGGGGCGCCAGGCGCCTTTTCCGCTGAGGCAGACCCGGACTCACTCACGGTCCTGCGGCCGAGCTGGCGCAGCGCATCCGTGGTTAAATTGTAGGTTAATTGAATATTTCCGACTTCCTGGGTTCCCCCGGCGGGAGGGGTTGTTTTTTCCGCCTCTGCCGTCTCACCGATTCCCGATTGGAGCCACTGGCGCAAGTTGAGGCACTCCGGCACGTCTGCGGTGACAATGAAGACGCGCCCCTCCTCATCACCCATGTCCAGGAAATTTCGGCTGGCCTCCTTCGATGCGGCACGAAGGAACTTGAAAATCAGTGAAGCCAAGTCTGGTTGGGCGGCGGTGGCCTGATTTGCTGCAAGATGGTGCAAAATGACGGGCCGCCCGGAAGAAATCTTCTTTGCACGGTAGGACTTGGCTTCGCCCTCGCTCAGGGTGGAAAGAATTTCGTATTTTCCCTGAAAGCTCATTTTCGATTTCCCGGATTGGGAAGGTGTTAATTTTATCATGAAAGACCCTAAAGGAAAGGGAGGTTAGTTCCGGTACAGGGCGGCGGGTTCCAGAGGGAGATAGATTCCCAGTGCAATGTTCCAGCACATTTTTGGCGCGCGGACCACCGAATCTGTGTTGCTTCGAACGAAGTTGTTGTAACATGAGCCGTGTGAAGCGGCCCGCAATCGCCTCCTGCCGGTTAGCCCTTGGCCAGGAACACCGGATTCGGGCAACCGCTAAAGGAATGAAGTTCAAGGCAGCCTTTACGGCATGGGAGCCGCAGAGGAATATCGCTGAGAAGCAGAAGGGCACGCCTGAATCGAAGTATGAATGGAGACCCGATAACCGGTTTGGCCTCACTCAACACTGACATTCGTCCACCCTCGCGCAAGGAAAACCTGGCGCTGGTCTTCCAGGAAATTTTGACAGTGATTACCCGCCTTCGCGTCAGCCGCCAGGCGGTGATGGACGCCGGGGCATTTCGCAACTCAATGAAAACCGCCTTGGCGGCCGCGCAAGCCGACGCCACTCGCAAAGGCTACACTCCTGAGGACGCGCGCCTGGCCACATTTGCCGTGGTGGCTTTCCTGGATGAGTCCGTGGAAACCGCCAACGACCCCAATTTCGCGCAGTGGTCCCGCACGACCTTGCAGGAAGAATTGTTCGGCGACCCCGCCTCCGGAGAAATCTTTTTCCAATGCATTGACCGGCTGGTGGCGCGCAACGATTCCCCGGAAGACGCCGACGTACTGGAGGTTTTTGCGCTCTGCCTGCTGCTGGGATACCGCGGACGGTACGGCGCGGAGGGGTCGGAGGGCGTCCGTCCCACGCTGAACTCCATCCTGAGAAAGGTGGAACGCATTCGCGGCACGCGCCTCCTGGCGCCCGACTGGATGCCCGCGAGCGACGCCGTGCTGCAACCGCCCGGGGACCCCTGGATGCGCGCGCTGCTTCTGGGCACCTTGGGAGCAATGATCCTGGCCATCTTATTTTTCGCAGGCTTCAAATTCGCCCTGCTATCCGGCGCCGCAGGATTGCACACCGTCGGGCCGCTTGCGCCTCATTAGGACGGGGAAGCAGCCTTGAACACATCGTTGAAATATTGGATCGTCGCAGCCGCGCTTGTCGTCTGGCTGGCGCTGGGCTGGATGGCGGGCGAGTGGTTGAACCTGCAAGGGAATGACCTCTGGATCCTGCGCGCCGCACTCGCCCTGATCGGTCTGGCCGCCTTCGCCACGGCCGTGTGGTGGTTTAAAGGAATCGATGCGGACCGCATTCGCGAATTGGCGCAGGAAGGGTCCGCTGGTGGCGATGAAATCGACATCCTGATGGGCAAGGCGCAAGTGCGCCTGGGCGCTTTGCAGCCCGGCCAAACCGACCTTTATGAATTTCCCGCGCTTCTGGTGCTCGGCGAAGGCGGTTCCGCCAAAACCAGCGTAGTTCTTCAGTGTGGACTCGAGCCACAACTGCTCGCCGGCCAGACGGTGCAGAACAACATTCCCGTTCCCACGCACACCTTGAATTTATGGCACGCCCCGCCCTTCATCCTGGCTGAAGCCGGCGCGGCCCTGCTGCGTGAGCCCCCGCGCTGGGCCCATTTGATCCGCCAATTCGCTCCCAGTGAGGCGCAGTTGCTGGGCAAGGGTCATCTTCCCCCGCGCGTGGCTCTGCTCTGCATCGACTGCGAGAAATTCCTCGCTCCCGGCGCCGCCGAGGCTCTGGGAACCAGTATTGACCACTGGCGCGCCCGCCTGCGCGAGACCTCCCAATTGCTGGGCATCAACCTTCCCGTTTATGTGCTGTTCACCCGCGCAGACCGCCTGCAATTTTTCCAGGACTACGTCGCGCCCATGACCAATGAGGAGGCGGCACAGGTTTTCGGCGCGTCGCTGCCCATCGCCGTCTACCCCGCGGAGGCTTACACCGAGCAGAAAACCGCCGCGATTTCCGCCGCTTTTGACAACCTGCTGCAAGGCCTGGCGGATTGGCGGCTCAGCCTGCTGAGCCGCAAGCTGGAAAGCCCCCAGGCGCCGCCCATTTACGAGTTTCCGCGCGAGTTTAAGAAACTTCGCGCCACGCTGGTGCCGCTGCTGGTGGATATTTGCCGTCCCGGTCCGGCGCGTATTGCTCCGTTTCTTCGCGGGTTCTATTTCACCGGTGTCCGGCCGATGATGATTACCGCGGCGCGCGCGGCTGAGGAGAAAGAGGAAGCTCCGCAGGCCGAGGCTGCCGCCAGTAACCTCAGCGCCACCCGGATGTTTGACATCCGGAAGGCCGCGGCTGTCGCCAGGAAGCTCATGGCCGGCGCTGATGCAGTGGAAACCCGCCGCGTCCCGCAGTGGGTTTTCCTGCCCCAGCTTTTCAAGGAAGTGATCTTCAAGGATTCCGCCGCCCTGACCACCAGCACCCTGAGCATCAAAGTCGGTCTGCACAAGAGGTTTGTGCTGGCGGCGGCCATGGCCATTTTCCTGGTCCTGATTTTGGGGTTTTCGGTCTCCTCCATTCGCAACAAGCGCCTGGAAAACCAGGTGGTCGCGGCGGCGCAGGACCTCTCAGACGTTCACCCCGGCCCGACGCAATTGCCCTCGCTCGACGATCTGGGCAAGCTCGAAAATCTTCGCCAGTTGCTCGAAACTCTCGAGAACTATAAGCTCCACGGCAGGCCCCTCAGCATGCGCTGGGGGCTGTACGAAGGCAATCGCCTCTACCCGGAAGTTCGAAGAATTTACTTCCAGCATTTTCAGGAAATGCTTTACCGCCAGGCGCAGGCCTCTCTGCTGCAAACCTTGATTTCCCTTCCCTCCTCTCCAGGGCCGAACGACCGGTACGACCCGGTGTACGATGTGCTGAAGGCCTATCTGCTGACCACCAGCGAGTCCGCTCGCAGCGATGCCGAATTCCTTTCTCCTGCTCTCCTGCGCGCCTGGGCGACGGGTGGCGACATTAGCCTGGCGCGCATCAAACTGGCGCAAAGGCAATTTGAGTTTTACGCGGAGGAACTGAAACTCGGCAACCCGCTGCCTACCCAGCCGGACCCGCAGGTGCTGAAGCGCGCGCGCGACTATCTGGGGCAATTCTCAGCCAATGAGAGGGCTTACCACCTGATTCTGGCGGAAGCGGAAAGGGCCAATCCCCCGGTGGATTTCAATCGCCACTTTACCGGCGCCGGTGAGGCGGTGGTGGAGCAAACCCAGGTGAGCGGCGCGTTTACCGAGGGCGGATGGGCGTTTATGCAGAACGCTTTGGACAATACCTCTGCCTATTTCAGCGCGGATTCCTGGGTGCTGGGCCAGGAGAAGCTCTCCAAGGATGATTTGGCGAAGCGCTCCGCAGATTTGCGGCGCATGTACCAACACGATTACATTGAGCAATGGCGCTCATTCCTGCGGGACGCCAGCGTCACCCACCCCGTCAGCCTGAACAGCGCCTCACAGGAGCTCCAGAACCTTTCAGGCGATCAGTCTCCGCTGCTCGCCCTCCTTTGCGTGGTCAGGAAAAACACCTCGCTGGAGCAGTCGCAAGTGGCCGGTGCTTTCCAGGCCGTGCATACCGTGGCGCCGCACGATTGTCAGAGCCTGGCGGCCGCCCCCCCGCTTACCGCCGCCTACATCAAGAGCCTGAGCGACCTCCAGGCCTGCGTGGACCGTGCCGACAACAGCGCACCCGATCAAAGAGACAACGCCAAAACTCAATGTTTGGGCGATGTTTCGCAGGCGGAGGAAGCCGTCAAAACCATCACGCGGGAATTCCAGCCCGACTCCGAGGCCCATTCGGACCAGACCGTGGAGGATCTGCTGCTCGCTCCGATTAATACTGTGGATTCCCTTCTCCGCCCCGGCCCCATCAGCGCCGCGGGATTGTGCCAGCAAATGGGGCCGCTTGAAGCCGTATTCCCCTTCCACGCCCAATCCAATCGCGACGTCTCACTGCCGGATCTCGGCCGCGTTTTCGCTCCCGGCCGCGGAGCCCTTTCGCAATTCTATGCTTCGGCACTGCGAACCCTGCTGATTCCCGTGGGTGCGAGCTACGCCCCCAATCCCGCTTCGCACCAAACCGTGAATCCCCGGTTCCTGACATTC
>JASHTZ010000358.1 GCA_030040295.1 Terriglobia bacterium
TTTCGTCGTCGCGCCAATCGCGGTTGCGGATGACAATGCGCGCAATCGCCAGCGCCGCGAGCGCCCCCAGAAAAGCCGCGAACCCCATTCTCCAGGCGCGTGGACGGATTGCGCACCTTTGCCAGATTTCCTTCGCTCCCCATGCCGCCACCCAGCAGAGGCCCATCGAGGGAAGATACAGATAGCGCTCCGTGAAAACGTTGGGGCCCAGCCACCGGGAATTCAGCACGGGAGCAATGTTGATGATGAACCAAATCAAGCCGAATGAGACGCGGCGATGGCGATTCCAGAGCGCCACGAAGGCTGCGCCGCACAGCCCCAGAGTTGCGACTCCGGCCCAGACTCGCGCGTCGAGCAGTGTCACGCTCTTGTGAAAAGGATAAAAGGCGATCAGGTGAACCGGCCAGATCATCTTCCACACATAAAGGCCGGCCAAAGGAAACGCGGAGAGGATCGCTTCATACCAGGTCACATTCCGGGTCAACTGCACGGGTGCGAATGCCCCGAAAAAGCGAATCCGAAACAAAATATAAGCCAACAGCAAGAGCCACAGCGAGGCGTAGCGCGAAGTCTTCTGCCGGGTGGTAGTGGCGGCGCGGTCCCCGCGATAGGCGTGCTCGTAAATCATCGCGACGACGGGCAGTGTGGCCGCCTGCTCCTTGGAAAGCAGCGCCAGGACGAAGCTTGCCACCATTCCCAGTTGCGCCCACTCGGAGCGTTCCCCGTCCGGCCGCGCGCTCGCCAGGAAAAACCAGAAGGCCGCCGCGTAGAAAATCGCCAGATCGAGATCGGTCACCCCGGAAACCCAGGCCACGGATTCCGTGTGAATGGGATGCAGCGCGAAAATGGCGGCAGCCGCGCAGGCCAGCCATTCATCGCGAAAAAGCCGCTGCGAAAGCCCGAACAACAAGCACACGATGAGCGCGTTGAGCAGCAAACTCGCCAAGTGGAAACCGTAGGGGAGCAACCCGAACAGCTTGTAGCAAATCAGAAATCCGAAAATGCCGATGGGGCGATAGTAATTGGTGGCGCCGCGCGCGCCCAGGTGGGCCAGAATGCGTGTGCTGAAGATGTCTCCCACGCGGGCAAAGCTGCGGATGTAAGGGTTGGTCAAAACTTCGTTGTTGTCGTCATAGACGAAGCCGTTCTGCAAAGTGTTGACGTATGGAACGACGGAAAGCAACAGAAGTACGGCAATCAGCCAAGCCGTGACTTGCGGCTTGGGCGGTTGCTGGGAACTGATGGGCTGCGATTCCGTCACCGCCGCCCCTCCACTTCCCGCGAACCTTCCACCGCAGGCCCCGAAAACCCCGGCAAGTGTTCCGCAAGGCCTCGCGGGACGGCGATGGAGACGGGGATTTCGCCAAATCTGCGGAAAAGAGTGTTGCCCAGCCAATAGGAAACAGGCGCCAGAACCAGCCCCGTTACAACATCCACAAGGTAATGGTAGCGAAGGTAGAGAGTGGAGAACCAAAGACTGAGAATCAAGGGGGAGAGAATCCAAAACAGTTTCTTGGAATTCCGATAGGCATAGAGCCAGACGACAAAGGAGATTGCTACGTGCATGCTGGGAAACACATCGCGGCGAATGCGGGCGAAATCCATGAAATCAACTTCGCGGTCGAACACCCACATGCTCTGGTGCAACGGCACCGTATATTGTGTGCGCAGCGTGTACATCGGGCCGATGGCGGGAACAAGCAAGTAACCGAGCAGTCCCAGGAACGATACCACCATCAGCCCGCTCATCATCTCGCGAAAACGGCGATGGTCGCGGCGAAGATAGAGAAAGCAGGCGACCAGGGGGATATTGATAATGTGAAAGAAATAGGCGAAGGCCATCCAGGCGGTTAATCCCGGCGAAATGATGCGTTGCAACACGATGCTGGCTTGAAATCCGAAAATATGCTGGTCAAGCGCAATCAGGGCCGCATCGCGGTCGTGCGTGACCAACAGCAGCGTTGCGTCACCCCACAGTGAGTAGTACATCAGCAGGATGATCAGAAAGGGAAACCAATCGCGGATGATTCCCCAAAAGGGACGGACAAAATCCCACGGGCCCTGGCTCACCGCGGCGGGCTCAGGCCTCGCGCCAAAAAAGTAATGGACCAGTTCCTTGGCGATCAGCAACGTGACCGCAGGGATGATGATCAAAACGTCGGCGGGGCTGAAGTTCCCTCCCTCGAGGCCGCGGAAAATAATGTGAAGAAGAAGAGTCAGAAGAAAGAAGGTGAGCGCGACAGCATCTTCAAGCCGCAACTGGAGCGTTAGGCGCGGGTTACTGCTCATAAAGCCCTTTCAGCGCCTCGAACCTGTCGCGTGCCGGCGGAGGAAAGGGGAATTTTGCCGTGTCGTCAAGGACTTCCAATGCCTGCCGCCGCTTGCCGTCCAAATAGTAAGCGCGCGCCAGGCCTTCCACCGCCGTTTGATTTGTGGGGAACAATTGCAGGACGGTCAGCAAGGTCTGCTCCGCCTGCGGATATTTCTTCTCCGCGGTGTAAGCCATCCCCTGCAAAACCGCGGGTGCGGCATAGGCGGGATTTCCGTGAACCAGGCGGAGCGTGATGGCCAATGTCTGGTCGTATTTCCCCAGAAAGTACCAGCAGAGCGCGAATTGGTATTCATCCACTTCGTCCGGGGCGCCGCCGCTCAATGCCGTGATGGCCAGCTCATCCTCAAGCGCGGATTGGAGCTGTTGAAGGTGCATCTTGGCGCGGAACAAGACGTGCCAGTAATTCAAGTTGTTGGGGCGAAGGCTGATGGCGCGGAGGGAATTGAGATAGGCTTTCTTCAGGTCGCCGCGTGCCAGGTTGGAATTCGCGCTCCAGCGGTAAACCTCCGCCGCCACATCATTGCCGGCAAACCACGCACCGAGGATGGCCAGAGCCAGGATCGACGCATAGAGTGTGCCTTTAATCCACGCGCGGGGCCTAGCCAGAGCGGCCACGGACTTGCACGCCACCACCGCCAGCAGCGCCAACGCGAGAACCTTCACGGCTTCCCAGAAAACGAATCGAATAATCTCCACGCAGTTTAATTCAACAGATTCATCTGAATTTGACTCTTCGGACTCAATCCTGCCTGCCGATCGGGTTTGATGACGAAGGGTTCACCCGAAAGATCATGCGGAATCTCACGTAAAAAGCCGGCAGTGACCAGGTCCTGCCAGGAATGGGCGTCGTGCCCCTGCTTCGCCCGATACTCGGCGAGCAAAGCATCCAGTTCATGGAGCGCCTGCTGAGTGTCAAGGGCGGCCAGGTGCAATTCCGCGCTGAGGCGGATGGAATCGTTGCCGGCGGTCCGGCCAATTTCCGTCCACAGGATGCGCGAGGTCTCGAATTCGCCGCCCTTCGCCGAAACAGACGCGGCAAGTGTGCGCATCCAGGGCAGCGCCCCGGGGCGTTCACTTCCCGTTTGGAACGCCCGAGCAGCGTGCGCGTAGTCCTTCAAATCCCAATAATAGACGAAACCCAAATCTTCCCAAAGCGGCCAATACTCCGGGTTGGACACAATTCCACGCTCCAGCAGGTGGATGGCTCGCCCCGGATTGCCCGCGCCGTCAGGGGGTTTTTCCGCCAGAAAGATGGACCCAAACCGGTACGCGATCAGCAAATGCGGGTCGAGACTGGTGGTGATGTCGAGCAGAGGGCCGAGGAGCGGGAAGCTCTGCGCGTGCGCCAGCCGGAGCCGCCCATAATATTGCACGGTGCGCGTCCAGTAGAGCGTGGCGAGCAGGCCGGAATATCCGCCACTCAGTCGCGCAAATAAAGCCTGGGAAGGGATAAAAAGCAATTGGTCGCGCGGCCCAGAGGTGGCGGCGAGTTGCTGATCGATGCTGCGCTGGAAAGGATAAAGGCCCAGCAAGCCGCACGCCACAATGGCGATGAGGAGAATCCGGTAACCACGGCCTGAAGTCTGAAATACATCCCGTGGCCCCAAACCTTCACTGGTTAAGATTGCATCCGACCGCAATTTTCTTCCCTCTTCTTTAAAAATTTGTGGTCCAATTTCACCCGTGACTACTCACCTTCTCCCGCTTCACAGCAGCAGTCACCTCACTTGAATTCCCGTTGCTCAAAAATCAAAACGGCCGCAGAAAGCAGGATAGTAATGTACAGAAGCGCGTAGCAAGTGTTGGCGGTAATCAGCAAACTTGGAATTCTCACGCCATGCGCCACCTGATTAATGACGTTGAAATCGCTGAAGTTGGGCAACACGTAATAGAGGGCGCCCGTCACCTTTTGCAGGGCCACGCTCCCGCTTTCCTGGCCGAACCCGCGAATGTCGCTTGAAAAATTTCCGATCACGAAAATGCAAAACGTAAAGACGGCAGAGAGAATCGAGGTGGAAATGCAGGAGAAGAAAATCGCTACACCCACCACGATTGCCAGCTCCAACAGAATGAAATAGACCGCTGTCAACAGAGAAAAATCCTGGAGCCCCAAGCCCCTTTTCTGAATGGCCAGGGCCACATAAAAGCCCACCGTCATGATGGCGGTGTTGACCAGAAGCGTGAGCACCAGGCCCGCATATTTTCCCAGGATGAATTCGGCACGCGTGACCGGCTTGGAGAGAATGTTATAAACCGTCCGGCGCTCGATTTCCTTGGAGACCAGTCCGATTCCGATAAAGATGGCGATGAGCAGGCCGAACACGGATATCGCCGCGAGGCCCAGATTGACGAGAACGAGCCGCTCAACGCCCACCGAGATGCTCCCCAGCAGGATCGCCGCGCCAATCATCAGGAAGGCGAAGACGATCAGACTGTAGAGCACACGTTCGCGCACGGACTCTCTAAAGGCTCCCAGCGCTATGGTGAGAACTCTTCCCATGACTTCCGGCTACTTGGGGTGGACCTCCGCCGGAGCGGCCGTTTCCGGTTCCGTCTCCGAAATTTTCGCCAGAAAATAATCTTCCAGTGACACTTTGACGGGATTGAGCGCCGCCACTTTCACGCGGGCGCGCAGGGCGATCGCCAGTGTCTTCTCAATGTTTTCCTCATCGGCGATTTCCAGGCGCACTCTGTCGCCGGTGCGAATCAGGGAAACCACCAGTGGACGCAAATCCTCAAGGACACCATCGCCGGGGTTTTCCAGGATCACCTCCGTGGTGGAAACTCCCAAACTCAGGATTTCCCGCAGCTCGCCGCAGCCCTGGAGATGGCCGCGATTCAGGATGGCGACGCGGTCGCAGAGCGTTTCAGCGTCAGAGAGGATGTGGGTCGAGAAAAACACGGTTTTCTTCTCTTCGCGCAATTGCAGGATGAGGTCACGCACTTCACGCCGTCCGATGGGATCAAGCCCGGTCATGGGCTCATCCAGAAACACCACGGCAGGGTCGTTAATCAGCGCTTGCGCGATGCCCGCCCGCTGCACCATGCCCTTGGACGCGCGCCGCAGCGGGAGGTCGCGAAATTCCGCAAGTCCCACCTGCTCCAGAATACGGCCGACGCGCCGGCGCAGATCATCTTTGCCCAACCCGAACAGCCGGCCGGCGTAGTGCAGCAATTCCTCCATGGTCAAGTGATCATAAAAGTAGGGATGCTCGGGTAGATAGCCTACGCTGTAGTGAACGGCAACGTCATCCAGCCGCCTGCCCAGGATGCGCGCCGTACCGGAGGTCGGGAAGACCAGGCGAAAGAGGATCTTCAGTGTTGTGGTCTTCCCCGCCCCGTTCGGACCCAGCAACCCGAAGACTTCGCCCGGCTCGACTTGCAGTTGGAGGGAATTCAAGGCCCGCTTGGTGCGGGTCTTCCAGAAGCCCACGCGATAGTCTTTGGTAAGCCCATCGATCTCGACGGCTGGCATAGCTCTGAACCTGTTTGCGGCCGATTCCGCGGGGCGATCCGCTCCTGCCGCTGTAGGCTAACATTCTATGATGCAAACATCAACGGGATTTCCACCGCACATCAAGAGCTCTTGATCGCCAAAAGCGCATCGAAACTGCCGGCCCGGAATTAGGGCTGCAACTTCGCCAGGGCGGAGGCGATCTCCGGATTATTGGGATCTGCGGCCAGCGCGGCCTGAAACTCCCCGCGCGCCTCGGCGCTTCGCCCCGATGCGGCGTCAATCAATCCCAGGTTGTAGTGAGCGTGGCTGTCTGCGCTGTTCAGGGAGAGCGCCGCCTTGAATGCCCTCTGGGCGCGCGCACGGTCACCCCAGCGCATGTAAATGTAACCCAGGTGATCGCAGGCGGCGAGATTGGGCTCGCAGGAAAGGGACTCGAGGAACTGCGCTTCCGCCAGGGCAAGCTTCCCGGCATCAAAATAAAGTTTGCCGAGCAAGTTGTGCGAAAGGTAATTCAGCGGAGCCAGAGTGATGGCAGTGCGGAACTGCTCTTCGGCAAGGTCCATTCTGCCGGTCTCGGCATAGGCCGACCCCAGGGTGAGATGCGCCTCCGCATCGCTCGGGTCAAGCGCGATGGCTCGGCCCAGCAGAGGCACCGCCTCATTGAATCTCCGCTCGCGGGCGTAGACGGTGCCGAGTGCGGAAAGAGATTGGGCGAAGCCGGGCTTCAGGCGCAGAGCCTCGCGATATTCACGCTCCGCGGGGCCCCATTCGTCGCGCAGCGCGTACGCCTGCCCCAATCCGCTGCGCAGGATATACTCGTTGGGTTCAGCGGCCAGAGTGGAGGTGAGCAGGGTGATGTCATCATGCCAGACGGGGACGCGAGTGGCAACGCGAACAATGCAAAGCAGCACCACAGCACAGGCCGAGCCCGCCGCGGCCGCCTGCCACGCCAACCGGCGCTTGGCCGCGATGCGCCCGAACACCGCCGCCGCCCATCCCGCCACCAGGCAGAAGCCCACCGAGGGAAGATAGAAATAGCGGTCGGCAAACACGTAGGCGGTCATCCAGCGCGCGTTCAGCACGGGGGCAAGATTCACGAGCAACCAAATGATTCCAAATGAGGCCGGCCGTGCCCGCTTCCACAGGACAAAAAAACCTGCGGCGCACAGCGCCAGGGCACCCAGACCCGCGAGCACAGGCCCTTGCAGCAGACTGGTGCTCGGCCTGAAGGCATAAAAAGCCAGTAAGTGAGCGGGCCAAAAAAGTTTGAAAACGTACTGGCCGGTCAACGCCACGCCGGAAAGAATCGCTTGATAAAAAGTGAGCGGGTGCCACCCGGGGTTGTGCGTGATTGCACCCAGAATGCGCACGCGCAGCCCAAGATAAACTATGGCCAGCAGCCAGAGCGGTGCCTGCCAGAGAAGCCGTTCCGCGCGCCTGGCGCCGCCGGTCTGATCACGATATGCAAATTCGTAAATGGCGGCCAGCGCGGGGAAGGTGAGAGCCTGCTCCTTGGAGAGGAGGGCGAGGGCGAAACACGCCGTCGTGCCCGCGAGCATCCCATAGCGGCGTGCGGCAGAATATTCCCCCAACCGAATGAAGAACCAGAAGGCGAGGACATAAAAAAATGTCAATTGCGGATCGGTGACGGCGGAAATCCATGCCACCGATTCCACGTGAATGGGATGGAGAGCAAATAAAGCCGCAGCAGCAAGCGCCGCAAACCGGTCGCGGAAGAGCCTCCCGGCAAACAGGAACACCAGCAGCGCCACGGCAGCGTGCAGCAGCAAGCTGGCCAAATGAAATCCATACGCCAGCGGGCCAAAACAATTTGAAGACGTATTGGCCCAGCAATGCGAAACCCGAAAAGACGGCCTCGGGCAGGGTGAGCCGGGACCAGACCGGGGCGTGCGCAAACGATCCCATCAACCGGACGCGCACCAGCGCGTAGGCCGCCGCCAGCGCCCACAGTGGCCCATAGCGGCCCACTTTCTGCCTCCAGGACGTTCGGGCGCGGTCGTCGCGATAGCCGTGCTCATAGACAACCGCGAGCACCACCAGTGTCAAAGCTTGTTCCTTGGAGAGCAACGCCAGAAGGAAGCTCAGCGCCATGGCCGCTGGCGCGAGGAATCGCCGGGGGCCACGGGCCTCACCCACCTGCAGGAAGAAAGTGAAAGCGAGCACGCCAAAGAAAGTCACCTCGAGGTCGGTGACGCCGGAAATCCATGCCACCGATTCCACGTGAATGGGGTGCAGCGCGAACAGGGCCGCCGCGGCGAACGC
>JASHTZ010000359.1 GCA_030040295.1 Terriglobia bacterium
TGAGGCGAGCAACCGCGCGCCGGCGGCCGCCGGCCTTCCCACTGATGATCCTGCAGCCCCACTTTCGTGGATCTCAAGCTTCGCGACAATTGGCATGTTTTCCGTCACGATGCTTGCGGCCATCGGCTTGCTGGCCTGGGGAATCCAGCGCGCGGTCAGGGGAGTTCTTTCCTCAACTGCTGAATCCGGTGAAAGAACCGGGGGCGCTGGGCAGTTGAACCGTTCAGGCGCGGCGTGACATTTCCGGCCAAAACCCGGGCGCGGATTTCGCCCTTGATGGCAATCAGATGATTCTCTGACGTCTCATACTCAAGAATCCGAAATCGAGCAGGCAAGCTGGTGTATAATACTCAGCTTGGGGTCGTCGCGGCGGGAACGCACTTGGTCGCGGCACTCGCTCTCTTTTTTGTCCTGAAAAGCCCGTTAACCGGGCCAGCTTGATATTGCTCGCGAGCAGGCTGACCCCCAAAACAAATCCAATGCACCCACTCCTGCTTGTTGTATTCCTAGCTCCCACGAATCCGGTGGCGAGGTATCTTCACTATGTTTTCTTCAAGAACCCGTTCGAGGGTGTGTACCAGCCGAACGCTTTTGACCTTTCGATTCTCATCCCTTATTTCACCATTCTGATTATTCTTTCGATTTACGGCATTCATCGCTACTGCCTGACGTATCTCTATCTGCGGAATCGCCACAAGGCGGTGAAGCCGAACGGGAAATTCGCGGAGCTGCCGTGCGTGACCGTCCAGCTTCCCATTTACAACGAACGCTACGTGGTGGAGCGATTGCTCGAAGCGGTGACGCGCATCGATTATCCGCGCGACCGGCTGGACATTCAGGTGCTTGACGATTCGACGGACGAAACGCGCATCGTCTGCTCGCGGCTGGTGAGCGAATACGCGAGCACCGGCGTGCCCATCACCTACCATCACCGGACGAACCGCGAAGGCTTCAAAGCGGGAGCGCTGGCCGAAGGGATGAAGAGCGCGGCGGGCGAACTCATCGCCATCTTTGACGCCGACTTCGCCCCGCCGCCCGGCATCCTCCACCAGATGGTGCACTACTTCACCGACCCCAAAATCGCCGTGGTGCAGGGCCGCTGGACATGGATCAATCGGCATTATTCGACCCTGGCGGAAATTGAGGCGATTCTGCTGGACGGCCACTTTGTGATCGAACACGGCGGGCGGAACTTCACCGGACGATTTTTCAATTTCAACGGCACGGCGGGAATGTGGCGGCGCACGGCCATTGTGGACGCGGGCGGCTGGCAGCACGACACGCTGACCGAGGATACGGACCTGAGTTATCGCGCCCAGCTTAAGGGTTGGAAGTTCGTTTATGCCCAGGACATTGTCTGCCCCTCGGAGCTGCCGGTGGAAATCAGTTCCTTCAAGACCCAGCAGGCGCGCTGGGCCAAGGGGCTGATTCAGGTGGCGAAGAAGATTCTGCCCCAGGTGTGGCGCAGTTCGGAGCCGCTGACCATCAAGCTGGAGGCCACGTTCCATCTCACTGCGAACATCGCCTACCCTCTGATGATTCTGTTTTCATTGATTCTGCTCCCGGCATTGATTGTGCGCTTCTACCAGGGCTGGTTCCAGATGCTTTATCTTGACCTGCCGCTGTTCCTCGCCTCCACCTGCTCGGTTGGGACATTCTACATGGTGGCGCAGAGGGAGCTTTATCCCGGCGAGTGGCGCCGCCGCATCATGTACATCCCGTTCTTGATGGCGATGGGCATCGGCTTGGCCGTGACCAACTCCAAGGCGGTGATCGAAGCACTCATCGGCAGGAAAACGGAATTCGTGCGCACGCCGAAATACCGTGTGGAGGCGCGTGAAGAGGGCTGGGAAACCAAGAAGTACGTGCACCGCCAGTCCGGATGGATTCCCGCTATCGAGCTTTCACTAGCCGGCTATTTCCTCTTTACCTCGATCTATTCCTACAACATGGAGAATTACCTCACCACTCCCTTCCTGTTGCTCTTTTTCATCGGCTACTCCTACATGGGGAGCATGACCTTGTTTCAATTACCGTTGCGGCGCCTGGCGAGCGCGCTGCCCGGCCTCGTCCGTCCGCGGGCTGTGGAGCCTGCCACGTAATCCTCTCCATGCAACACCGGAAGTTCCCAAAAGGCAATTTCATGATATCGGGGCGCCCAAGCCTTTGCGGAGGCGCAATCGCTTGACCATGGGGGTATGCTAGACGCTTATTTTTCAGGAGAGTTTCACATGCCACGATTGCTTCCGGACCGGATGCGCATCTCGCTGCTCATTGCGGTTGTTCTGTTCACTGCTCTTGCCGCGGGCGCCTGGGAGCGCGAGCCGCTCGGGGACTTCCACGAGCGCCGCGCGCAGTTGATTCGCGAAACGGGCAACGAGGGCGTGATCGTGCTCTACGGTTATCCCGCGCAAGAGGTGGCAGCCAGCGTTACTCCTTTCCGGCAGAATGAGGAATTCTACTACGTCACCGGCTGGAATGAGCCCGACGCTATCATGCTGCTGGTGCCGAAGGCTCAACCGTCCGGTGCCAATGCCGAACTGGCAGAGGAGATCCTCTATATTCCGCCCCACAACCGCGGAGAAGAGCGGTGGACGGGGCCAAAGCTCGCACCCGATGACCCGGATGCCCCCGCGCGCACTGGCTTCCCCACGGTTCGGGACACCGCAAAATTCGACTCCGACCTTCAGCAGGCGCTGAAATCCTTTCCGCGCATTTACACGGAGCTGACGGCGCAGCCCGAAAGCGGCGAGGATTGCTTCGTGACAGACACCCTGAAAAAACTGCACGAAATGGCACCCAACATTCCGGTCACGGACATCCGCTTGACGATCGGCCGAATGCGCGCGGTGAAGACGCCCGGTGAAATCGCCCTTATTCGCAAAGCCGTGGACGCCTCCGTGGAAGGGCACCTGGCCGCCCTGCACGCGGTGAAGCCGGGCGTTTGGGAATACCAAATTGCCGCACTGATGAAATACGAATTTGAGCGCCGCGGGTGTGAATGGCCGTCTTATCCGCCCATTGTGGGCTCGGGATTCTACTCCACGGTGTTGCATTATGATGAGGACTCACACCAGATGGAAGACGGCGCCGTGGTGGTGATGGACGTGGCGGGTTCCTACAGCGGATACGCGAGTGACATCACGCGCACGCTGCCCGTCAATGGCCACTACACCGCGCGGCAGCGCGAGATTTACGAAATCGTCTTGGGCGCGCAGAACGCCGCCATAGCCGCCGCGAAGCCCGGCGTATTTGTCGCCCGGCATGGCGGCAAGGGCTTGAATGACATTGCGTTCGACTACATCAACACGCACGGCAAAGACCTGCACGGCCAGCCCCTCGGCCAGTACTTCATCCATGGGCTGAGCCATCCCATCGGGCTGAACGTTCATGATCCCGTGGATTACAACCGCGCGCTCGAGCCGGGCATGGTGATCACCATTGAACCCGGGATTTATATTCCCGAGGAGAAAATTGGCGTGCGCATTGAAGACGACATTCTCATCACTGCTGATGGCAACGAAGTGTTGAGCCGCCGGGCGCCGCGCGACGTGGATGAAATCGAAAGGGCTATGGCGGGGAAGCAGCCGAACATGGATTGAGGAATATGCGCCGCCGGGTTGCGCGTGACGGCACAGCCAACCCTTGACTCAGATTCTCGGAAACCCCCTGAAAGGAGTTGACGCTTTCGATGTTTGGAATTCCCCTGCGTTATAAGACCCTCATGGTTCTCGCGGTCGCGGTTCTGGCGGCCGGCCCCGCTGGCGTCGCCCAGGCTCCCGATCAAGCCGCCGCCCGCGACAAAGTTCTGCAATTTGTCCGCAAGCGTTTCAACATTCCGGAATCGGTAAAGATGACCATGACCGATCTGCGTGAAAGCGCCTTCCCGGATTTCTTTGAGACCACCGTGATGCTCGATGATGGCAAGACGAAGCAATCGCAGCCACTTTTTGTGTCCAAAAACCTGCGCTATATCGTGGAAGGCAGCATCTTCAATCTGGGCGGTGACTCGGCGCAGGACATCGTGCGGCTGATTTCGCTCAAGGACCAGCCCTCCCAGGGTCCGGCTAACGCCCCCGTGACGCTGGTGGAGTATTCCGACCTCGAGTGCCCGGTTTGCGCAAAGATGCACGAGGAACTGGAGACGGAGGTCGTGCCCAAATACGGCGACAAACTGCGCGTGGTGTTCAAGGAGTTTCCTCTCGTCTCCATT
Organism: Terriglobia bacterium; assembly: GCA_030040295.1. GTDB lineage: Bacteria > Acidobacteriota > Terriglobia > UBA7540 > UBA7540 > Bog-366. The sequence continues at coordinate 4,214 of JASHTZ010000359.1, forward strand.
CACGATTGGGCGCTCACAGCAGCCATCGCGGCGCAGTGTGTTTATCAGATGGACCCTTCCAAATACGTGCAGTTTCGCTCTGATGTCTTCAAGAATCAGGAAAGCATTGCGGGTGACCGCGCTCGCGATATGCTGCTGCACTACGGCGCGGACGTGGGAGTTGACAACATGAAACTCGCCACCTGCATGGACTCGAAGGCCACTCTTTCGCGCGTCGAGGCCGACGTGAACGAAGGCGAGGCGCTGGGGGTCGGGCAGACCCCAACGAGTTATATCAATGGACGAATCCTCATCGGTGCCCCGCCCAGTGCTGAAGTCTTTAAGGTGATCGACGAAGTCCTTCGAGAGGCAAAATGACCTTTTCAGGGCATTCGCTGCTGAGATTGTTAAATCCTGATAACGATGTAAATTGGTGTTAAATGTGCATGTTGGGGCTGTTGGGAGTAACGAACCTGGGGTATACTCCGTCAAAAAGTCACGAGAGGAGATTGACTTATGCGAAGGAAAATGGCATTGGGGACATTGGGGGTCATGATTATGTTGGGGGCGGCAATCGTTTGGGCTCAAGATGCTCCCCCTCAGGCGCCAGGCCCGGGACAGGGCCAGCACCAAATGAACGATGGACAACACAAATGGGGCGATGGTCCGCACCGGTTTGACGGCCAGCGCAGATTTGACGGAAATCGCGACGGGCAATTTGGCCGGCAACGCTGGGGCGGCGGGCCGGGAATGCATCGAATGGGAATGCACGGGCATCGCGGTTTCGGCGAGCGCGGCGGCGGAATGATGCGCCTGGCGGAAAATCCGCGCGTGCGCGCCGCGCTGGGCTTGACCGATGATCAGGTTGCGAAATTGCACACCATCGGCGTCGACGCGGAGAAAGCTTCCGTCCAGAATCGCGCCGATATGCAGTTGCGCCGGATTGAACTTCGCGAACTGATGCGGGCGGACAATCCCGATGAAAGCGCCATCATGGCGAAGATGGATCAGGTCAACGCGCTGCAAGGAAAGATGGAGAAGGCGCGCGTTCAAGCCATGCTCTCTGCACGCAGCGTTCTGACCACTGATCAAATCAAGAAGCTCAAGGCCATGAGGGAAAATCACGGTATGGGCGGCCCGGGCGGGCACATGATGCACGGCGGACCTCATCGTCCCGGTGGGCCCGGAGGCCCCGGCGGTGGTGCTCCCAGGCCGCAGGAGCCCGCAGTTCAGTAACTCCGCAGTTCATCAAAGCCGCTGGTGGTCCGGTTCAAACGGTCTGCCGGCGGCTTCGTGCTTTTGACGCTTGTTTCTTCTAACCCGAGGCCTTCATGCCGCCGAGCTGGATGGCCACGCCCTTGCGATAGGTATCCTTGAGATTATCGACGCGGACGACCTGCGCCTGAACGTGAATTCCCTCGGAATCCGCACGGTAGGGCATGACCACTTCCACGCTTTCTCCTACGTCATACCCCTGATCGGTGTTGAAATAGAACCCGGTTCGCGAAACGTTCTGGGTCTCGCAAATGTCGAAGAAACTCTTGCCGAACTTCGAGCGAATAATCTTGACGAGGATCTTCAGCGGGGCGCGCCCTTTGGTTCTTTCGTCCCTCGTGAAGACGCGCGGCCTGGGGGAAGTCTGCCCCGCCGTTTCGCCCGGGTTTGTGGCTGCCGGCAAAGCCGGATCTGCGACTTCCCCGGAAGCGAATGCCCAGGTCGTAGTGGCCTTGCAGGCATCGCAGGCCAGCGCGATGGAAAAGCCCTCGCTGACATACTCCGCGTCCGCTTCGGGCACGGGCGTTGCAACCTTCCGATGGCAGCGCCGGCATTCCAGCACCACGCTGGGAGGCGCAAATCCGACTGGGTCCGCGGCCGGACCGGAGTCCGGCCCCCAGATATCGCCTTCCGCATCGAGCATCTCAAGTCCGGCGGAATAAGAATCCGCGCCGGCCGGCCTGTGAATCCACACCACGCGGTAGTTTCCGCCCACCTGAGTGCATGCGTTCAGGATGTGCACCTCGCTCTCCAGGTCAACCAGGCTGCGGAGGCGGACCACGATGAATTCGCCCGCCAGGCGCGCGGTTTCGGTCTCCTCGTCGAAGTAGCGCCCTTCATGCGACATGCCGCGCACGCGGATCGGAACCGCAATCGCAGGCGTTCCGGCAACCTGGTGTCGTCGTTCCATGATCTTCTTCCCGGCCTGACAGTACCGCGATTCCGCCCATACTTCAACTTTTGCCGCGGCGAAGCCCGCTCGGATGCAGCAGCGATGCGCGACCACGCGAAAATGCGGTACAATGGCTGTAGAGACCGTATGAGCCAAATCACTTTAGACATACCCGACGAAGTCCGCTTGGCCCTGAAGGCGACGCAGGATGACCTCGCCTTCAGAATTCGATTTGCCGCTTCCGTGAAGCTCTATGAGATGGGCCAGCTTTCCTCCGGCGCCGCAGCCCAACTCGCCGGCATGCCCAAGCCATACTTCCTCACTCACCTGGCCGACTACGGAGTGACCACCTTCGACCTCAGCGAAGAGGAGTTGATCCACGATCGCAACAACGCGTGAGGCTGTCGGGGATACTTCCCCTATTCAGTACCTGCATCAAAAAATTGGCAACCTGCATCTACTGGGCGACTTCTATGGAGGTGCGACCCGCGAATTTCCGGAGAATGTCAAGGCTAATTCTGTTTTTCCAGTGTAGCTGCCAAATGCGCTTCTGAGCTTGCTTGAACCGTGATTTCCCGCGACCAATCCTTGTACCCCGCTTGCGCCACTCGGATGGTGTGTTTGCCGGGAGCAAGTTTCAGTGTCGCAGGGGCGTTCCCGATAAATGCGTCGTCAGAATAAATCTCTGCGCCATCGGGATTGGATGTCACTGCAATAGTGCCGACTGCTGAAGTGTCAGTGCTTACGGTCGCTGTGGCTGCTGCTTCGGTGGTAGGCTTTTCATTATTTCCTTCTTCATTCTTGGTGACCTGAGTCGCCACGCCGGCGGGGAGTTCGCTTCGTTCCTTTTCGGCAACGGAAACAGGGACGCCCGTGACACCCTGTAGTGCGACGACTATTGCTCGAAAATTATCTTTATCGCCTTGGAGCAAAATTCCCTGCTTCTTTCCAGCCTCATCGTTGAAATTCACGCCGATGAAGTGGAGCTTCGTTTTGTGCAGGGCGCTCAACGCGCCAATTCCAAGCGAGAACATGCCGATCAGCACCGCCGTCCCAACCCTGCGATGTGCTTCCTGGCCATAACTGAGGGAAGTTACCAGCTTGGGAAGAATCCCAATGGACTGCCCATCCTTCAACATTAAAGTAATTGCGTCGGAGGTTACTGTTAGTTTGTTGTCCCAATCGTCGGACTTGACTTTGGTTGAGATGCTGCCACCGAGGTAGCGAACTTTCGTAAAGGTGTTTCCCTCTGCATTCAACACGAGCGGAATGCACAAAATGGCAGCTAGCACTTTGCAGGTGGGAAGTAGGGTGTTTCGTCGCATCCCCTAAAGCTCCTTCTTGCGTAGGTCCTGGACCAAGGTTGAGTGCCAGCACAGGCCGGACTTCTGCCTGAAACAGTACCCCAACCTCGAACGAGTTTCAATACCGTCGCCCGCGATCCATCGGTGAATTCCAAAGACGCGGGTGGGGACATCCGCGCTACAATTCCAACTGACACATCCCGCGTGACCTGCCTACATTGCGCTCCATGACCCAGCGACCTATAATCGAGTGTTTGGACTTGTCATCCGGAACTCACCGTGTGCGTCCGCTCGGGCGGTGGCGCGCTGTGGTGACGTTTCCGAATGTGGGCAACGTTAGGAACAGCAGGCGACATTTGGCCACGGACACAAACTCAAATCCGGCACTGCTCGGAACTCCGCACGCGCCTCGTGCATCAGGTGGCGCTCCCACAAGTCTCTTGGGCGACGAAATCGTTGTGCGCGGGGCGCGCGTCCACAACTTGAAAAACATCAGTTGCACAATTCCCCACAACAAAATCACCGTAGTCACGGGGCTTTCGGGCTCGGGCAAGTCGAGCCTGGCGTTTGACACGCTTTACGCCGAGGGCCAGCGGCGATATGTGGAATCGCTTTCCGCCTATGCGCGGCAATTCCTGGAGCGCATGGAGAAGCCCGACGTTGATGAAATTTCCGGCATCGCGCCGCCGGTGGCGATTCGGCAGAAGAACACCACGCGCAACCCGCGCTCCACCGTGGCGACCGCGACGGAACTCTATGACTATCTGC
>JASHTZ010000035.1 GCA_030040295.1 Terriglobia bacterium
GGACCGTATCCCGCGCAGTGCGATGTCCCGGTCACGCGCAAGGGGAATTCGTGGTATCTGCATTTTCTTTCGCCGAATCAACGCGCGGCGTCACTCGCTGGGGTGGGCGAACCCAAATCCGCGCGCGTGCTCCGCACTGGTGAGAGCGCGGCGTGGAAGAACGACTCTCGGCATCTCGTATTGACCCTGCCGGCGGGCGATCCGATCGAGCTTGATGAAGTTGTGGAGGTGCGGTGGTGAAATCCGTGGCCAATCTTTTTCCGGCGCGAAGTTATTCGGGCATTGCTGGTTCGCCGGACTGAAAACGAAATCCAGGGGAAGAATGAATCGACGTAATTTTATTCAAACTTTTTCCACGGCTGCACTGGCGGGAATCTCAGGTGCACGAGGTCGTGTCGCCGCGTCGTCGCGCAAGCCGCTTCCGGCATGGTTTCACCGCGCCGGACTCGGCCTTTTTCTCCACTGGGGACCGGCCAGTGTGGGTGCGGTAGAAATTTCCTGGGGAATGTTTGAGGACGTTCACCCGCCCAATCCGTTCTGGCCGGTGGCGAAGTACGACGTGTTGTTCGATCGATTCGACCCGCAGAATTACGACCCGGACCGCTGGATGGAGGCTGCGGCGAAGGCTGGGTTCAAATACTCGGTGCTGGTGGCGCGCCACGTGGATGGTTACGCATTATGGCCAAGCGATTTCGGCTCCCTCAGCACCAAGCAGAAAATGCGTGGCCGCGACATTCTGCGCCCCTATGTCGAAGCGTGCCGGAAAAATGGATTAAGAGTCGGCTTTTATTATTGCCCCACCGATTGGACCTACAATCCGCCCGGCTGGCCGCATCGCGCATTTCCACGCCGCGACCCGGGTTTTCATCATTCGAGCCCGCAGAAACTCGGAATACCGAAATTTGTCGAGATGCCCGCTGCCGAGATGCAGAAGTATTTTGAGCAGTTCTACGCTTACGTGAAGGGACAGGTGGGAGAATTAATGACGCGCTATGGGCAGATCGATCTGCTGTGGTGGGACGGGTACGACTGGCCGGAAACGGTGGACATTCACGGGGATGAAATGCAGAGCTACGTCCTGGGCCTTCAGCCCAACATCGTGCTGAACGACCGGTATTGCCACTGGACTGACCTCACCAGAAAATGGGGAGACTACGACACGCACTTTGAAGCGAAGGACCCGAAGAAGCGTCCCGCAGGGGTTTGGGAACAATGCGAGCAGATCTGCGTGGGCTGGAGCTGGCGGGGCGAGAATGCTCCGTGCCGGCCTGCCAGCCACCTGATCGAGCGGCTGGTGAGGAATCGCGCCTGGGGCGGCAATTATCTACCCGATTTCGGCCCGCGGCCCGACGGAACATTGTCGCCGGTCCATTACGCAATTTGCGAAGAAATGGCGGCGTGGATGAAGCACAGCAGCGACTCGGTGTTTGATGTCGAGGCGGGACCCTACCCTGAGCGCAGCGACGTTCCGGTGACCGTGAAAGGCAGCATGTGGTACGTGCATTTTCTTCCCGGGCAGAAAACGGCGGCCACCTTGACGGGAGTGCAAGAGCCCAAGGAAGCGCGGCTGTCACGGAGCGGCGAATCCGCACCCTGGCAGAAAGTGAATGACGGAATTGTGCTGACGCTCCCCGGCGGCTCGCCGGATTCTCTTGATGAAGTTGTGGAAGTCAGGTTCTAAGTGGTCCGATGGGTCTCAGGCACAAAGTCTCACAAACCTACTGATTCGGCCGGCATCTGAAGCGATTCAATTATCCTCCGGCGATGGCGCCGATCACCATAAATGGCTCGGTGCCCGTCGCCACGGCTTCCGGGAGCGGCGAATCAGGCGCTTCGTGCGACCAATCTTCCTGACAGGCAAAAAACCGGATGAAAGGCCGGCGCTTGAAGGTGACGTGATCGCGCATGGTGCCGCACAAAACCGGGAAGCGCGCCTCGATCGCGTCAAGCACCGACCGCTGCGTCACCGGCCCCTGGACCTCAACCTGCACCTCACCCTCAACGCGCGCCAAAGTGCGCAGGTGTTGCGGCAAAATCACTCGAATCATTGAAGCGTCTGGACCTCAACGGAAAGCACAGCCGGCAAATCGCGGACAATGGGCTCCCAGGTGTCTCCCGCGTCGGCGGACGCGTAGACCTGACCACCCGTGGTGCCGAAATAAATGCCGCAGGAATCGAGCTGATCCACAGCCATAGCGTCGCGCAGCACATTGACGTAGCAATCGCGTTGCGGCAGGCCTTTGGTGAGCGCTTCCCACTCATTCCCGCCGGTGCGGCTGCGGTAGACGCGGAGTTTGCCGTCCATGGGGAAGTGTTCCCCATCGCTCTTGATGGGCACCACGTAAACAGTCTCCGGTTCGTGGGCGTGAACGTCGATCACGAATCCGAAATCCGTGGGAAGATTTCCGCTCACCTCGTGCCACATATCGCCCGCGTTGTCGCTGCGCATCACATCCCAGTGCTTTTGCATAAAGAGCACGTTGGGGCGGGCTTTGTTCAAAGCGATTCGGTGGACGCAGTGGCCGATTTCCGCCGTAGGGTCGGGAATATACTTCGACCTCAAACCCTGATTAATGGGTTTCCAGGTCATGCCGCCATCGTCGGTGCGGAATGCGCCCGCTGCGGAGATGGCCACATAAATTCTGCCGGGATCGCTCGGGTCAATGAGGATCGTGTGGAGGCACAGGCCGCCGGCGCCTGGCTGCCATTTGGGTCCCGTGCCATGTCCGCGCAGCCCGGCGAGTTCGTGCCACGTGTGGCCGCCGTTGGTCGTGCGAAAGATGGCGGCATCTTCAATGCCTGCGTATGCGGTGTCAGGGTCGGTGATTGAGGGTTCGAGATGCCACACGCGCTTGAATTCCCAAGGGTGCTGCGTTCCGTCGTACCATTGATGGGTCGTGAGTGGCTTGCCGGTCTCCGGCGTCGTATCGTAAACAAATTTGTTGCTCTGCCCGGAGGGAAAATCGCCGGGCTGCGGCACCTTCTCGCCCCCCGGTGTCTCCCATGTTTTGCCGCCGTCGCTTGAGCGCCGAATGAGCTGGCCGAACCATCCGCTGGTTTGAGAAACGTAGATGCGGTTGGGATCTGCGGGAGATCCCTTCATGTGGTAAATCTCCCACCCGGCAAAGTGCGGGCCGTTCACATTCCACTTCTCGCGTTTGCCGTCGGACTCGAGGATGAATGCGCCCTTGCGCGTTCCCACCAGCACGCGCACGCTGCTCAAACCGGACGCCATGCCTGCCGATTTGAGCGCCGGCGGGTGAGCGTTGATCGTCATTCGGTTCGAATGCCTGCGCGTTTTCGAATCCGTCAATCTGCCCTTGGATTTCTTCATCTTCATGGCAAGCCCTCCAGTTGGGATTTTACCTTCGCAAGAGACGAATGCCAGCCTTGCGTGTATTATCTGCCTCAGCGGTTGCGGCGCGAAACCTCGAACCTTGGCAATAACGGCGTTGGATCCTTCTCTCGCCAGCGCCGCCGGGCTTCCGCAAGGACTTTCACCCGATTGCTGGCCATTGTGTCGATCACTGCACAAGGCGCGCCGGTCTTCTCGTGCCGCGCACCCCAGATCAGTAACTCGAGCAACACAGGCGCAAGGTCAATTCCTTTTTCCGTCAACCGGTAGTTCGCCCTGCGCCTGTCCGTCGCTTCCTTTTCCGCCGTTATGATCCCCGACGCCTCAAGCTTGCGCAAACGGTCCGCGAGGATATTTGTCGAGATCCCTTCACCAGAATGCTGAAAGTCCCGATACGACTTCAGCCCGCGAACCATTAAGTCGCGGATGATCAACAGCGACCAGCGGTCGCCCAGTAACTCGAGAGAAACGCTCACCGGGCAGCCCGACCGGTGCTTGATTTTGACCTTCCCGCCCACTTTTGAAAGGCTACAGGAGTCACTTGCAAATTGCAAGTCAGATGGGGCAGCCTGGGTCCGATGGATTTTCCTCAATACCCCCAACGAGAGTGGCTTGACGCGCGATGAAGTTGGTGCGCTAATGGAACGGATGAAAATTGTTCGAACAGGTTTTCGCACCCCTCTCAGCGAGGAGAAATGAGTATGGCGGCGACACACCCTTACGCGCAGTTGCTCGGCAACCGCGATCCTTTGGAAGTATTAGGCGAAACTCAGGAAAGGATTCCCGCCATTGCGCAAGCGCTCGGGCGGTCGGGGTTGAAGCGCACCTACGCGCCGGGAAAGTGGACGGCCGCCCAGGTGCTTGCCCACTTGGCGGACTGCGAAATGGCCTTCGGATTTCGCGTCCGGCAGATTCTTGCAGAGCCGGGCGTGACGATCCAGCCCTTCGACCAGGACCTGTGGGCGAAGCATTACGACCAAGTTGACGGCCTGCAGGCCGCCTTAACATTTAAAGCCGTGCGGGACTGGAACCTGGCGCTTTTCCGCCGGCTGGGTCGGGACGAGCTGGAGAAGACGGCTAGGCACCCGGAGCGTGGGCCGGAGTCAGCGGGAACTGTAATCCGGATCATCGCCGGCCACACACTCAATCACCTGGCGCAGCTTGAAACCATCCTGGGCGGCAAAACTGCCTAGCGGCAATTTATCAGCGCCGGCCCGATTTGCGTTTCTTGAGGATCAAATCGGAGTAGGAAAGCGAGACAACGTCCGACGCGGGAATAGCAAAGAGTTTTTGAAACCGTGCCGCCTGGGCTCTGACCTTGCGAATATCGCCGGTTCGCGTCATGGCCTCCACTTCCACAAACGCTCCCAGGCTTCGAACATGATCGAGATGAATCTTGACGTTTCCGATGAAATAAATTTCCCGCCGCTTAGACACCACGGCAAGGACCTTCAGGGCAGAGGACAGAATCGCGCGTACGGAGTTGCGGCGCGGCAGGAGCATCATTTCGACGGCGGAGCGCCGGGCGCGCGCGGTATTGGTGCGGCGATAAAAGATAAGTGAGTTTTCAATGCGACCTTCGCGAATTTTCAATCGTCCTGCCGGAATTCGGAAATACGTGTCCACCTGGCGGTCCGTCCCCAGGAAGCGCGCGTGGTGACGCTTCAAAAGGTCGCGAACGTGTGCGGCGTTGCGAAGATAAGCTTTGAACTCGAAGTTGAGGACTTTCATGGGTACGAATCCCCGCATCGGCGGTTACGTTTAGAATTTGTAGATGGTTGCGACCGAGCCTTTGTGAACCTCTCCCCCCATGCGACCAGGGATCCTTTTCGGGTGGAAGGGCAAGCGAGGCCTATTCTCTCACGAGCGTGGACGGATGAAAACGAAAATTCGAACCCGATGGAACGTTACCCCACGCGAAGCGGTGCGGCGACAGCGATTGTGGCGGGACAAAGTTGAGTCGCACGATCGTTTTGGGCGATTGCGATACGTGGCGGGCGCGGACGTGGCATTTGATCCGCAAACCGACATGGCGTTTGCCGGGGTGCTTGTTTACCGTTTTCCGGAACTCACCGAGGTGGAGCGGCAAATGGCGCAGCGAAAGCTGCGTTTCCCGTATGTCCCGGGGCTGCTTTCCTTCCGTGAAAGTCCGGTTTTGTTGACAGCCTTGGCGAAATTGCGAACCAAACCCGGTGTGATTCTGGTTGATGGGCACGGCTTAGCGCATCCTCGCCGTTTTGGAATCGCCTGCCACCTGGGTGTGGTTCTTGACGTACCGACCATTGGATGTGCCAAGTCCATATTGGTGGGTGAAGCGGCTGAACTGGGTGTTCATACGGGGGCTCGAGCGCCCTTAATGGATCACGGTGAAAGAGTCGGCATGGTGCTCCGCACGCGCGATAAAGTTAATCCCATTTATGTCAGTGTTGGGCACCGCGTTTCGCTGAATTCCGCCGTGCGCATCGTGAGCCGTTGCATTGACGGATTTCGCATTCCTAAACCCACGCGCGAGGCGGACCAATGGGTGCGTAATCTGCGGCGAGCGTTTCAAGAACAAAATGAGAAATCCGTCTTCGGCGCTCGATAGGGTCAAGAGGCACTTCCTGGGTATTGAGGGTCACCAACTGATGAACGTGCCGTTGGATATTCCATCTGATGATTTGGAGAAGGCCCGAACAGGCCTGTGTTTCACCTGCCGGTTCGTCCGGCGAGTGCGCACAGATCGGAGTTCGACTTTTTGCCAGTGCCAACGTTCTTTAACCGACCCGCGATATTCCAAATACCCGCGTCTCCCCGTAATTCACTGTCCTGGTTACGAAAGGACGGATGAACCAAAGGAATCACGGAGTTGACAGCCAGGATGGTCAAAAGCAGCTCGCAAGAGTTTTGCGCAAGCGGTCTCCGGGCATCCGATGGGCATCAAACAAGACGAGGGGGCTGAGACGGCCTCCCGGAGGAAGCGATGAAACGGGGGAGTGGTGTGTCTTGCAAATGGGTCGGGATTTTGGCAATGGGAATTCTTTTTGCCCTACCAGCGATTGCAACCGAGGGGCCGGTTCCTACGCGCAGGGAACTGGCGCATGTGATGGTAACTGTGCGCACGCACGCGGCTGCGGCTTATCCTGAGATGAGTCCGCAAGACGTGCGTGTTTATGAAAACAATCGGAGCCGGCCCGTGGTGTCGTGGGTGGCAGCCGACGCGAATTCGAGACCGGTAGACTTGACCGTGGTCATAGATGATTCCGTTAAGGCAGCGCTGAGTTTGCAATATCGCGACGTGGCAAATTTTCTTCAGGATTTGCCCCCCGGCACGCGCGTGCAGGTAGCCTTCGCGCACTTCGGCGGAAATCAAGTGGTTCAGGGCTTTACCTCTGATTACCGGCAAGCCGCGGCGGCTTTGCGTCTTCCCGTGGGCGCAACTGAGGCTGGAGGCAGTATTTACCAATCGATTGCGGACCTACTCTCAAAATGGCCCCAGGACGGGAATCGGCGCGTATTGCTGGTCATCAGCGACGGCATCGACATAAACCAGGGATTCATCGAGTCGCAACCCGAACTGAATGTCGAGTTGCAGCGCGCAATCGATCTGGCCCAAAAGGCCCTTGTTCCCGTCTATACGATATTTGCGCGAGGGTCGGGGGCCTTGGAACGGAATATGTTCCTGCTCAATAACGGCCAGAGCTGTCTCTTGCGGCTGGCCACGGAGAGCGGCGGCCAGGCATTCTTCCAGGGAACCATCACCCCCTTGGCCTTTTCGCCATATCTGGCACAAATCTCCAATGATTTGCGCCACGAGTATTTGCTGACATTCAAACCTTTGCCGGGGGTCACGGCGGGATATCAGAATATGCGCGTCAGGACAGAAATTCCCCATGTCCGCCTCGCTGCGCCGGCTCGAATTTTCATACCGACTGCGGGGTAGCCGGCGTCGGGAATTTTTCTAGTGACGGGTCATATGGCTTTTGGTGCAATCGAGTACAATAAGGCTGGCGGGTAGAGGCACACCTTCAATCTGTTCGGGCCTGGCCAGGAGGCATCATGAATTTTCCTGTGGGAGTTGAGGATGTCAAGGTCGTTCACGGGCGCAGCACCGGTCTTCAGGTAGTTTGCGTTTGCGGCTGCGTCAACTTCAATTACCTCGACCCGCAGGACACCGTTTGGAGATGCCGGAACTGCACACGCATTCTCAGCAATGATTTCCCCCGCCTGCTGGAGAGCGCCGTGGCGAGAGAAAAGCAGGCCGCACCGGCTTCGCCGCCCGCAGCTTCCTGAAGATTGCAGTTCATTCTTGATTGGATCAACGACAAGGCGGGGGAGATGAATCCTGCGGCGGCGGAGTTATGGGCAGAGGTGGTTCGGTGCGCGGGCCATTCCCTGCGTTTCTTGCCTTCATCATGCAATTCCTAACGATGGCATAAGCGGTGGGGTTTTTGGGGTCGATATCCAGTACTTCCTGGAAAGGATGCAAAGCCTTATCGCAACCTCCTTCGCGATAATAAATGGTTCCGGTGTTATTGAGCTCCTTGATTTTCTCTTTTTCGGCATCCGTCAACTCCGTGTGGGATTCTGAATGTTGGTCATTGGGGGCAGTAGAGCTGGATGTTGCTTTGGGCGGTTGTGGGGTCTGTCCTCCCGGGTTAGAAATCACCGGAGCGGGTGTTGGTTCCGCTGTTAAACCTGATGGGATGGGGGAATTTCTCTTATTTGCGCGCCAGGACTGATAATACTTCCATCCCGCCAGCGTTCCGCCCACCAAGATAATTACCAGGGCAAGTTTCAAGAGCTTACCTGGTGGAAACTGATGGGTGGGAGCTCCACCTCGCGACGGTGCTCGATAAGCCGTTCGGTCAACGGAAGGACCCACCGGCCCTGTTGCAAGGGAAGGAGCGATTCGCGGCGACTTCAAGGGGCCATGGCCGGGTGTGGAGCCGGGAATATTCTTTTCCGTCCCGAATGATGCCTCGGCGGTGCTCAAAGAGTCCCAATCAATTTTCCGAGTTGAAACCGTCGTGCTGCCGCGGGCTTTCTTGATGGCAGCAGCCATCTCCGCCCCGGTGGCAAAGCGCTTATCGCGGTCCTTGTCCATCGCCTTCATGACAATTGCGGAAACGTTTTCCGGAATGGCCAGTTCCGGCTTCATCTGATGCGGCGACTGGGCAGGAGTGTGGAGGTGTTGCAGGAACATCTCCACAGTAGTTTCGCCGGTGAAAGGGAGTTCGCCCGTCAACATGCGGTACATGACGATCCCGAGGGAATAGAGATCGGAGCGGCCATCGATATCTGTCCCTTTTTTCCCCATAACCTGCTCGGGCGACATGTACTCCGGTGTGCCAATCACCATTCCAGTTTGCGTCAGTCCCTTGGCACCCGATGCTGCTTCCTCGCGCAGACGTGAGATGCCAAAGTCCAGGATTTTGGCGAGCGGCGGTCCCTCGCGCTGCGCGATGAGGACGATGTTGTCAGGCTTGATGTCGCGATGAATCAGTCCGAGCTTGTGCGCGGCATCGAGGGCTTCGCAAACGTGAAGCGTAATGTCCAGCACCAGGGTAACAGGGAGCGGACCGACACGCTGAATGAGGGTCTTGAGCGTGTCGCCCACAACCAGTTCCATGGCGATGAAGGGCAGACCGTCCTCGGCGATGTCCAGGTCATCCACACGCACGGCATTGGGGTGGTTTAGCTTGCGCGCCATTATCGCTTCGTTCCTGAAGCGGCCCATAAACTCGGAGTCGCGAGCGAGATCGGGCCTGATGACCTTGAGGGCGCGCAATTCATCGAGCAGTTCGTGGTGGGCTCTGTAGACCACCGCCATGCCGCCTTCGCCCAGTCGCGCTTGAATGCGGTATTTACCCTTAACAACCGTGCCGATTTGCCACAAGCTGGTTTCGTGTAGCGGAGCTCCATCCTTCGGGCATAAGGCGTAATCGTCCGGATATGTGGCCGAGCATTCGGGGCAGCTTCTCATTTTTGCTTAGGGACGAAAATATCCCGTCGTCGGTAGAGTATACCACGGCACGAGTTCCAGTCATAACATCGTTTTAAACTGTTCATAATGCAGGTAAAAAAGAGTTGCGAGGATAAACTGGCTGCGCAGGCTTGGCTCGGTAAGTGTTTCCATCGAGTTCAACCCGGCGCCCTTACGGATTCGCACGAATTACCACGTGGGGACACCCTGCCCCAACTCAGAGTTTTCGAGTCCGAAGGGAATACCGCCGCATGAGACTCCGTCCAACCGTCTGCCGATGACACGGTGCCAGCCGTTCGATCTGAGGGCAGAATTTCTGTCAGTGCATCTGTCCCGTCTGATACGTAACAATCGCTTGCTGAATCTGGAAATCGTACTTAGCGTTCGTATTATCAATCTGCGCCTGGGTCAGGTTCAATTGTGCTTCTGACAATTCCACAATCGAAGCAAGGCTGAGCTTATACCGGCCCTGCGAGAGGTCGAGCGCCAGGTTGGCCTGTTTGAGTAATTGAGCTGTGACATCAAGGTTCTGGTACGCCGTCACCGCATTGGCCCAAGCCACGCGAACGTCACGCGCGATTCGATCAGCAAGGTCCCGCATCTCCTGGTCAGCAGCTTTGGCGCGCAGATTGGCTTCCTGGTGGCGAGCGGAGAAAAGAAATCCGTTAAAGATGGGTACGTTCACATTTATGCCGCCCGCTTCATAGTGGTCGGTGAGAGGAAGCTGGTAAGCTGGCGTCAAGCCCGCAACCGCAACGGCGGAGACAGTGGGCATCCACAAATCTCGTTCAGCCCGCGCAAATTTCTGGGCGGAATCGTAGGTGAATCGCGCGCTGGCAAGATCCGGACGGTTCACCAGGGCTAGTGCCACAAGGTCTGTTGGATCGTCAGGGGGCGGGGGGGGCAAAGGCTCATCCACCAGCATGTAAGGCTGGGGAGCGGAGAGGCCAAGAGAGTTTGCCAGTTCCGCGTAGGCGGCTTTTTCTCCGTTTTGTGCCTGAACCAACTGCAATCTGGCCTTGGCCAGGTCGACCTCTGCGAACGCCACATCCACGAGGGATTTCAATTGGTTTTTCTCGAGCGTGGTGATCTGGTCTGCCAGGATCTGCCTGGCCTTTACCGTCTCTTCCGCAACCTGGAGGAGCGCCTGTGCCAGCAAGACACCATAGTAGGCGCGATTGACGGAGAGCATCACGTCCTGATCCGTCTGCTCGGCACTTTGTGAGGCGGCGCGCGCTTCCAGCTTTGAGGAAGCCACGAGATTGGAGGTTCGCCCGAAGTCGGTGATAAGCTGATTGAGCTGCAAGCCATTCGCATACCGATTAAACACACGCGAGGTGCTCAGGACTCCTGCCGAGA
>JASHTZ010000360.1 GCA_030040295.1 Terriglobia bacterium
GAGCAGGAACTCAACGGTTCCGGCGTTCCAATATCCCGCCAGCTTGCCGATGCGCACCGCGGTTTCGCCCATGCGCCGGCGCAGATCGTCGTTCACGACGGGGGAGGGGCATTCCTCCACCACTTTCTGGTGGCGGCGTTGCAGGGAGCACTCGCGCTCGCCGAGATAGATCAGGTTGCCGTGCCGGTCGCCCAGAAGCTGGATTTCCACATGCCGCGGGCGCTCGATGTATTTTTCGAGATATACTGCGGAATCGCCAAAGGCGTTCTGCGCTTCGGAGCGCGCTGTGCGCCAGGCCGATTCCAGCTCGGATTCCTGCGCCACCCTGCGCATTCCCTTGCCGCCGCCGCCCGCTGAGGCCTTCAGCATGACGGGGTATCCGATTTCACCGGCAACGCGGCGCACTTCTTCAAAGCTTTCAAGATTGCGGTCCGTGCCGGGAACGACCGGCAGCCCCGCCTGAATGGCCGCGTGGCGGGAAGCGGTCTTCGAGCCCATCAATTCCATGGCGCCCACGGGCGGGCCGATGAAAACAATCCCGGCGTCTTCGCAGGCGCGCGCGAATTCTGCGTCCTCCGCCAAAAATCCGTATCCGGGGTGAATCGCCTCGGCGCCGCTGTGGCGCGCGGCGTCAAGAATGCGGTCGATGCGCAGGTAGCTTTCGGCGGAAGGCGCCGGCCCGATTGCATACGCCTCATCGGCGTAACGCACGTGCAGGGATTTGCGGTCAACCTCCGAGAACACCGCAACCGTGGCAATTCCCATCTCCCGGCAGGTGCGCATGATGCGCACGGCGATTTCTCCACGGTTGGCGACTAGTATCTTGCGAAACACGTTTACTCCGCGTGCCGGACAATGCGGCGCGATTGGAGATTATATATCTAGCCTAACACGTCTGTATCCATGACTCCCAAAGGGTAGAGTTGACCCGCTGTTTGGCCCTCCGGACGGCCGCATTCCGGGTTTGACGACAGCTCGTAAGTACCTTTGTTTTCAAATATATCGTAGGATCGATCGTGTAACATGCTTATTTTTCATAAACATCGTAGGATCGATCAAACTTGAGTTTCGCGACCCTTTGTTTTCATCAACATTGTAGGATCATCCTTCATTTTTTGATTACCCCCCGATCCCCGGATTTCGTACCGGGGCTTCTCTAAGGGCATTGATCTCAAAGGGATAGAATTGCGACCCAATGACCTAAAATCGAATAAGGTATTTATTTTCATACACATCGTAGGATCCGAGGGCCACCTCCAATCGCTTCCGCAGTCATATATTTGGCGGAATGAAGGGGAAAGTGACCAATTTGACTACCGCGAGGCGGAGCACCAAAAGGGCTACATCCCCGCGGATTCGCTTTACCGCCTCACTACCAAGACTCTCAACTCCTGCACAACTATCCCGCATCCACCGGTCGCTGCCACAAGCCGGCACCCGCTTCCAAGTATTATTGTAATCTTTGTATTACTCTCGTCAACATAAAAATCTAGTATACTTTCCGGCCATTTCTCTTCATCTGCGCTTCCTCATGGAATGACGGGTGGAGGTGCGCTGCGAGATGTTCGTAACGCCGGCCTTCAGGGCGGCATTTGCCGGGCTCGGGCCCGGCGTTGCAGTCAAACCCGGAAAGCACCAAGAGCTCTCGGATGTTGCGCAAAATGGGTCGGCATGATAGCATGATGGCATGAAAAAGGTCGCGGCCAAGCAGGGAATCGTGGCGGAAATCAAGGTGGTCGGTCAAAGTGGCCAGATTTCGCTTGGAAAGCGCTTTGCTGGAAAAATGCTTCGCATGGAGCACCTCGGTGACGGGAAGATTGTACTGACGGCAGTCAGAATGGTCCCGGAAAGCCAGTTTTGGACCCTTGAGGAACCCCATCGCTCGCGAATTCAGCGCGGCCTGGCTTGGGCGGCGCAAACCAAGCCCCGTGAAACCGACCCGAGCACATTACTAAAACACCTACCTGTAAAAGCGAGGCGCGCGCGTGCCCGCCAGCGGTAGCCGTGTTCGCCTGGACCTCAACAGCCCGGCATTTCAGGAAGTCTTCTTTCAACTTGAGACTTCGGAATTGAAGCAAGTTGTCGCTGCTCTCAACCGGCTACGCGAGCTGGACTGGAACACGCTTTATCGGCACAAGGGCTTCCACTGGGAAGCGATTGAGCACCTCACTGCACCGAATGGCGCAAAGGTCTATTCGCTACGCCTGAGCCAGCGAATCCGTGCTCTGGCATACCGGGATGGCGACTTCCTACGCTTGATTTCCCTTCACTCCGATTATGATTCGGCCTATCAGCCCTGAAATCACCGCAATCATGCCAGGCCGGAAGACATTGCGTTGGAGCATGTGAGTGGAGCCCGAGTCTGTCGGCTGCGCCGGTGAAAGCCGACCCTTTGGCTGCAACAATTTCCTGTTGTTCCGCAATCGACTAACCCTTATATTGGCCTCTATGCAGATGAAGAAAATACTGACTTCGCCCATTCTATGGATTGCCTTGGCGAATCTGCTGGCCTGCTCGCATCGGAGCGCAACCGCGGAGGCGCTTACAATCCCGAACCCGGATGACCCTTCGAAACATGTGGAAGCGTTTTTCAAGAGGCCTCTAGGGCATGGCCCGTGGCCGGCTGTGGTTTTGCTTCACGGCCATCAATCTTGGCCGTCCGCAGGCGGCGCGGATTTTGTGAAATGGGGTGTGCTGGATAAATATGCCCAACGCGGCTATCTCGCCGTGGCAGTTTCAGAGCCTGGATTTGGCAACTCCTCGGGACCGCCGGATTTCTGCGGGCCACTCTCGCAAGACGCCGTGATCGGAGTCATCTCCCAGCTTCGACGCAAAGGACTGATTGAGGGAGACAAAGTTGTCCTGGAGGGGGTCAGCATGGGTGCGATTGTAGCAGGCCTGATCGCAGCGCACGGACAGCCACTGGCGGGCGTAGTTTTGATTTCCGGCGTGTATGATTTCCCGCTTTACGCCGCGAAGGCCAATTCCGCAGAGACCAAAGGGGTTGTAAAAGAATTGATGGCGGAAACCGACGGCTCGCCTGAAGCGCTTCGGGCCCGTTCCGTGCTCTATTCAGTGCAATCAATCAGGACACCGATGCTGATCCTGAATGGAGCGAAGGACGATCGAACCGATCCATCTCAAGCACGCCGCCTGGCGGATGAGGTTACTTTGCACGGCGGAAGCGCCCGAGCGATCATCTATCCGAGCTTCCGCCACTACATTCCGGTGGAGGTTCGCGACAAGGTGATCGATCCGTTTATCGATGGGGTTTTGAGGAAGTAGAAACCTAGATTCTCCAATACTTAGTCGCTCATTTCTTGCAAGTTACCCAGCTTCAGCGTGCGACCTGTGGAACGGAAGAGTTTTCTCCAACGAACAAAATCGTCCGTGTTTTCCGTGAAAAACGTCGCGTCGTGCCTGGACGCTTCAAGCGCAATGAGCAGGTCGCGGAAGTGGTCAGCCATGCGCAAATCACCGTAGATGCGGCGATATCTCCCAATTAGGAGTCCAGCCTCCAACCAGGACTTCGGTCCAGGATGTGACAAGGTACCAAGCGCCTGATGCCAGCGACAAAGGTCATCAATCCACCTCTTTTCATCCGCATTCCGCGTGCCGGCATAAAGTTCGGCTGCCACCACCCAAGTAAGCACACACCGCTCCACAATGGCGTGGTCATCAGCCACCCAAGCTGGCACTCCGTCCCTCAGATAGCGGATATAGATTGAGGTGTCGAGGAGGAGGCGGTGGTGACGTGCGCTCATTTGCTTCTTACCGGAGCTCGATTGAATACGTCTTCCACTCCGCCGATTCGCTGTAAACTGCGAAGAGCGTTTTGAATGCCAGTAATGGCCAACTCGCGATCTATAGCCATGCGCACGGCCTCCGAGTTGCTGCGCGCTCGATTCTGACGCCGCAAGCGCCGCAATTTGCCCTCTTCGAGCATGAGATTAACTCTCTTCAGTGTTGCCTTTGGCATACGATCTCCACGTGTGTATGATGACCTTCCCATTATACACACAATTTCTACAACGGAATATTCCCATGCTTCTTGGGCGGTAGGGTGTCGCGCTTGGAATCGAGCATCTGGAGGGCGGCGATGAGTTTGGGGCGGGTATCGCGGGGCTGGATGATGGCGTCCACCCAGCCGCGTTCGGCGGCGATGTAGGGATTGGCGAAGCGCTCGCGGAATTCCTCTACTTTTTCGCGGCGCAACTTTTCGGGGTCGTCGGCCTTTTGTAATTCGCGGCGATTGACGATGTTCACGGCGCCTTCGGGGCCCATCACAGCGATCTCCGCGGTCGGGTAGGCGAGGTTCACGTCGGTGCGCAGGTGTTTGGACGACATCACGCAATAAGCACCGCCATAGGCCTTGCGGGTGATGACGGTAATTTTAGGCACGGTGGCTTCGGCATAAGCGAACAGCAGCTTGGCGCCGTGGCGAATGATGCCGCCATATTCCTGCTGCGTGCCCGGCAGGAATCCCGGAACGTCTTCAAAGGTGATGAGGGGTATATTGAAAGCGTCGCAGAAGCGCACGAAGCGCGCGCCTTTCACCGAGGCGTTAATGTCCAGGCACCCCGCGAGCACGGCAGGCTGATTGGCCACAATGCCCACGCTTTGCCCGGCAAGGCGAGCGAACCCCACCACCAGGTTTTTGGCAAAATGCTCGTGGACTTCCACTAGGTAACCATCGTCCACCACGCGGGTGATGACTTCCTTGATGTCGTAAGGCTTGCCGGGCTCAATGGGCACGAGCGTGTCCAACGCCTCGTCGCGCCGGTCAGCGGGGTCGCGGCTTTCGACGCGGGGCGGATCCTCCTGATTATTCTGCGGCATGAAGCTGAGCAACTCGCGCAGCAGGGCCA
>JASHTZ010000361.1 GCA_030040295.1 Terriglobia bacterium
GGATGCGAGATCCTGATAAGCGTTCAGCACAACTTCCCAAAGCATCTGGGAATGCTGGTAATACTCGCGCGCAGCAAGCGTCTGCCAGACCTTACCATTCAAAACAACCTGGCTCCCCCCGTCCGAGTTCGGTTTCAAGAGTATGGGATTCATGGCCGGTTCGGGTTCGAGCCCGCAGGCCCAGGCCTGCGCCACCTGGGCTCGGCCAATTTCTCCGCCCGCGCGGCAGGGATAAGAGTTGTTGGACATGTTCTGCGCCTTAAACGGCGCAACCCTGACGCCTTGCCTGCGAAGCCAGGCGCAGATTGCCGTCGCCATCCAACTCTTGCCCGCATGGGAGGACGTTCCGCCGACGAAGATAGGCTTGGTCACGATTCGAGAACGCTCATCAGAATTTCATTGCTGAGTTCTTCGAGGCCGATCAACCTGGCGTGCATTGCGGAAGCGAGATCCTCCATGGCCTTCTTGCGGGAGTCATCGAGGGAAGAATCCACAATCAGGGCGGTACATGCCAGCTTCTTGGCCGCTGCCAGCGCGTCGGCCCAGGGATCGTTGCTGGTCAGCGGAACGTTGGAGCGGCCATCGGTGAGAAGGATCAAAACGGAATTGGCATTCACAAGGGAACTGGCCAGTTCAATGGCGTGGGCGAGAGGCGTTCTTCCGCCGGTGGGGAGGTATTCCAGCGCCCGCGAAGCCGCACCGGCATCCCGGCAGGGTTCCAGGACGACCTCCGCCTTTGAGCCACGAAAGGCAATTACCGCGATCTCATCTTTGTGATCGACCGAAGATTCCAGGAGCGCCAGGGCGACTCCCTTGACCGCGCGCATTCTTTGCTGCGCGGCCTGAGACCCGCTGGCATCGACCGCGAAAACAAATCGAACCCCCGACCGTGCGTGAGGCGGCCGAAAGACCAGATGGTCACTTCGCAGCGCCGCGGTACCGGTGTTTCGAAACGACCGGGTGAAGCTGGGGACCACGTCCAGGAATTCACCTTTTGCCACGCTGGTCGAACGAATAGTTTCAGCCGTGGCCCGGTCCTTAACAGTCGCGCTGCGTCCGTGGGCGATGGAATCGGCCAGTTTCACTCGAAGCTCCGGAGCCTGCCTCGGCTCGGACGGAAAAACTCGGTCATTTGATT
Source organism: Terriglobia bacterium (assembly GCA_030040295.1). Lineage (GTDB taxonomy): Bacteria > Acidobacteriota > Terriglobia > UBA7540 > UBA7540 > Bog-366. Next base: position 1,139 of record JASHTZ010000361.1, read on the forward strand.
CTCTCTGGCCGCCTTCGGAATCACGCGGCGCTTCGTTGGGAACGGGTTTTGATGAAGGCGTCGGGGCTGGAGGTTGGCGTTTGGACCTGTGGCCTAAGACCAATGGCAACACGGCATCCACGTCTTCGTGCGTAACCAGTTCGCGCCCCGCCAATGCGGCATGAGCGATGGCAGCACGCAGCGCAGCCAAGTCGGCGCGAAGGGATCGCACCCCGGCCTCGCTGATGGCGCCCGAGATTTCAAGAAGAATTTGCTTGGAGGGCTTGACGCCGCTCAGCAAGGATTGGGCTGCGGCAATGGTATGCTGGAAGCGGTCCTGTTCGGCGGCATATTCCGCGCAGAAGGCTGCGGGGTCGGAGTCGAATCGTAATCGAGCTTCGACGATTTGGGCTCGGGCTTCAGGCGCGCGCGGCGTCTCAATGTCGAGCGATAATGCAAACCGGTCGAGCAACTGAGGCCGCAGCGAGCCTTCTTCGATATTCATGCTGCCCAGCAAAACGAACTTCGCCTCACTGAAAGCGCTGAATCCGTCACGCTCTACCTGGTGGAAACCGCTCGATGCAACGTCGAGCAGGGCATCCGTCAAAGCGTCGGCGAGCAGATTCACTTCGTCGATATACAGAACGCCGCCGTGCGCTTCATGGATGAGTCCGCGTTTCAGCCGGGCCTGCCCGCCCAGAGCTTCGGCGAGATCGAGTCCGCCCAACAACCGGTCTTCGGTTGTGCCAATCGGCAGGTTTATGAACGGAACACCTGTAGGCAGGATATCGGCAAGGGCGCGCGCCGCCGTGCTCTTGCCGGACCCCTTATCGCCTTTCAGGAGGACACTTAACCGCGAGTCAACGCCTGCCAACAGCAATGCGAGTTTTAAATCGGGCTGGCCGACAATCGCCGCGAACGGATACCGGTGGGCGCTCATGTTCCCTCCGGGACGCGTTCGTCGCGGGATTCGAGCATCGTTTCGCTATCCAGCACAGCTTGCCTCAGTTGGCTCAACACCTCGTCCGAAGGATGCTCCCAAAGGCCGCGCTCCGCTGCTTCCAGAAGTCGCTTGGCGATAGCGCCCAGCGCCCACGGATTCGAGCGCTCCAGGAACTCCTGCATGGTTTTGTTCAGCGCGTAGTGTTGCGCCAGGCCCTCGTAAATAAAATCCGGGGCGACTTCGGCGGCGGCATCAAAACCAAAGATGTAATCGACTGTGGCGGTCAGCTCAAGCCCGCCCTTATAGCCGTGACGCTGGATGCCGGAGATCCACTTTGGGTTGATGACACGGCTTCGATAGACGCGCAGCGCCTCTTCTTCCAGATCGCGGACGCGGCTCATCTCCGGCCGAGCAGAATCGCCAAAATAAGCTTTGGGTTTATGGCCGGTCAGGCTGCGGATCATAGCCACCATCCCACCGTGAAATTGATAGTAATCATCGGAGTCGAAAATGTCGTGTTCACGATTGTCCTGGTTGTGCAGCGCCACCTGGACGGTCTTCAGGCGCTCGGCATAAATCGCTCGGGCATCCCCGCCGTAGGTGTTGCGCCCGTAAGCGTATCCGCCCCATTCGAGGAAAACCTTTGCAAGGTCATCCGTGGTGCGCCAGTGGCCGGTATCCATCAATTGCGAAAGTCCCACGCCGTAGGAACCCGGCTTGGTGCCAAAGATCCTGTAGAGAGCCTGCTCTTCGGCCTCTTCGATGGCAAGGTCCGAAGGTTTTTCCAGTTCCGCCAGATAGTGCCGTCGGGGAAAATTCTGGTCGACCGGCTCATCGAGCGAAACCACCAGTCGAACCGCATCGTCGAGCAGCGTCACCAGGTGCGGGAAGGCGTCGCGAAAGAAGCCGCTGATCCGAAGCGTCACGTCCACGCGCGGCCGGCCTAATTCGCTCAAGGGTATCACTTCGATCCCCTCGATGCGGCGCGATTGCGCGTTCCAAACGGGGCGCACGCCCAGGAAGACCAGCGCTTCAGCCACGTCATCTCCCTGAGTCCGCATCTGCGAGGTTCCCCACATGCTGAGGCCGATCATCTCAGGGCATGAGCCCTCTTCCTTGAGGTATCGCGCCAGCGTTTCGCGGGCGAGTTGCTGCCCCACTTCCCAGGCGCTCGGCGAGGGCAGCGCGCGGGGATCCACCGCATAGAAATTCCGGCCAGTGGGAAGAATTCCGGCCATCCCGCGTGTGGGAGCGCCGGCAGGTCCGGCAGGAACGTAGCGGCCCTCCAGCGCATTCAAGACATTCGTAATTTCTTCATCGACCTGCTCAAGCTTCCCAACCAGGCTAACGCAAACGTATTCGAGCACGGCGCATACGTCCTCGCTGACTGCCCCGAGAGTGGCTTGTTGCACTTCCGCAATCGCGGACGATTGAAATCCCCGCTCTTCAAGGGCCTGAAGCAGCGACAGGGCAAGCTCGTCCAGCCGCTGAAGAATATCAGCGTGGGAATGGCAGAGCGTTCCGGCAAGGATTTGAGGAGATTCCAGGCGCTCGCCGGGCCGGTCGAGAAGCGCCGGCAGCGAATAACCATAATGCTGGGCCAGGGATGCCTGAAGGCCGGGCACGCCGGCATTCGGCAGGCGAGTCAGCGACCTCAGCATGTCCCCGAGCGGGGGCATTTGGCCCAGGATGTGTAAGCCGTCGCGGGTCTGCGCCAGCCCCAACTCGCACAGATAGCCATCGATATCTTGAATCAGGTGAGCCACCTCGTTGCCGCTCATTTCGGCCAGCGTGGCCGGCACGCCTTCGGGCGTGACCTGTTCATCCCATTCGTGTTTGTGGTCGCCGTGATCACGAGAAAGCATTCCCTTTAGGTCGAGGTCTGCGCGAAGGTTGGTTTTCTCGATCAAATCCCAAATCTGCCGCTGCAAGAGCGGAAGCTTCGTGGGATCGAGCTTTTCGAGAGAATAGTACTCGTTCACGAGTTGGTTCAATTCCGCGAGCGGCCCGTAAGTCTCGGCCACCGTCATCGGTGGGGTAAGGTGATCGACAATCACCGCATGGGCGCGGCGCTTCGCCTGGCTCCCTTCGCCGGGGTCGTTAATGATAAAGGGATAGACGAGCGGCGTATCGCCGAGCAACAAATCAGGGAAGCACTCTGCTGAAAGGCCGATGCCTTTGCCCGGGAGCCATTCGAGCGTGCCGTGCTTGCCGACGTGCACGATTGCATCCGCCGCCCACCCGCCTTCTGAGCGCGGCTCGGACAGCCAGCGGTAAAATGCCACGTAATGGTGGGTTGGCGGCAGATCCGGCCGATGATAAATGGCGTCGGGATTCATACCATATCCGCGCGGTGGCTGCAGAGCTATCAAGGCATTCTCCGATTCCAGGGCGGCAAAAAGGTAACCCGAGGAATCGCGCCAAGGTTCCTCGGGGTCTTTGCCCGGGTCCTGCCAGGAGTGGACTAATCGCTTTTTGATGCCCCCGGGGAAGTTCTCAAACCACTTCTGGTAACGCTCTAGCGGCAGCCGGTGCGCACGCCCAGGGTCAAGCGGATAGTTCTCGTCGTAAGTGCCTCGTGACAGCAGGTCGTGGAAAAGGGAGTCACCGTCGGCCGGCAGATTTCCAACTTCATAGCCGCGGCCACGCATTGCGCGCAGAAGGTTGAGCAAACTGGCGGGAGCGTCCAAACCAACGGCATTGCCCACTTGGGCGGCTTTGCTGGAAGAGTTCGTGAGAACGAAGGCGATTCTCTTGGCCGCATTCGGCTTCCACCGAAGCTGAGTGAGTCGAGCCGCGATGCCGGCAACGCGTGCAACCCTTTCTGCCTCGGGCGCGTAAAAAGCCCCGTCGTGCCCAGACTCACGTTCCTTGAAGGAAATCGGCACGGTGATGATGCGCCCATCGAATTCGGGAATCGCGACGTTGATTGCGGTCTCCAGCGCGTTCAGCCCTCGTGCCGAGAGTCCCCACGAATTTTGCGGAACACTTGCGGCCATCGTTTGGATCACAGGAACGTCCAGCTTTTCTAGAGCACTGACGTTCGCTCCAGGTGAAGTGATGCCTCCGGCGTTGACCTCACCTTGCGCGAAGGAAAGAGTGGAAATCACCGCGCTCGGCGGCGCAGCGAAATGGCGAAAGGCCTCGGGCACTCCGTCGCGCTGGTCCTTCAGGCTTGAAGTGAAGACGCAGAGCGGCTCAAGGCCGCGCGCGGAGAGCGCTTCCGCCAGGGCGTCAACGAACGCCGTGTTGCCGCTCAGCAAATGTGCGCGATAGAACAGGATGGCGGCAACAGGTTTTGCCGGGTCGGCTTGCTTGCGCCAGTCGTCGACATCTGCGCCTTCGATGTCAGGCAGGTAGATGCCGTGATCTGGCATCACCTGCGGCACGCGATAACCGTGTCCGGTCAGCAGCAGACGATCCGAGAGAAAGCGCAGGCATTCGATCAGGTTTCCGGGGCCGCCGCACATCAAATAGGTCGTCACCGCTTGCAGAACATCGAGAGGTGCATCACCCGCCTGGGCCATTTGGGGATCGAGCTCGCCGGTTCCACTCACCATTACCAGTCTCTGGCCGCGCTCGCGGCAGCGCTGCTGCAAAAGCGGCAGTCCGGGAATTGTCTCCACTCGCCCGTGAATTCTCAACAACACGACGCCAGCTTGTGCCAGTTCGCCGTTGAGGGCTGCCAGCATCTGTTCCTCGCTCGCGATCGCCAGGAGGGAAAGCCCGAAAACACCAATCCCTGGAGGCAACTCGGTTCGCGCGCGGTCGAGCGTCAGCAGGTCGGTTCCCGCGTGGGTTAGGAGGGCAATCAGGTTGGGATTCACCGGGGCGTCCGGAACGGCGGCCGCGGGTTCATGCGGCCGCACCTTCCAGTCGTAGAAGTCAAAAGTGAAGGCCGCAAGCTCGGAGGGCGGTGGCAGGAAGCGGTCGGCGCGAACCATCATCTCGATATAATCGAAAATCAGCCGGACCTGCCAGGCGTGGGAGACTGACTGAAAAAAGACCGAGTGGCCGTCAAACTCCAGGCTCGCCACATTGGCCAAAGGGCAGGGACCCAGGCAGCCGCCTTTGGTCAGGTGCACGATGTTGCGCAACTTACGCTTCAGCCATTCCTCTTTGTAGACCTCCACCGGAACCGGCGCATACCCGCGATCGGTCCGGCCACAGCAACAGGCGCCATAGCAGTAAGAGAGATGGCCGCGGCGTTGAACAACGCTCACCGTTCGGCTGTCGGAGCGGGTGACTCGCTGGCGGTAGGGTGACGTCACCGCTAAAACCTCCTCCTGACCAGCCATACCAGGTAGGGACCACCGACGATCGCCATAACCGCACCGGCGGGCAACTCCGCGGGCGCCAGCACGATTCTTCCCAGCGTGTCGCAAACGGCCAGAAGTACGCCTCCGAGAAGCAACGAACAGGGCATCAGGATGCGATTGTCAGGACTGATCCGTGACCTGACCAAATGCGGCACAATCAATCCCACGAATCCGATAGGCCCTGTCAGTGCGATGGCTCCCGCGGTCAGAACCGACCCGCAGCAGAAGCCAGTGATCATCAAGCGTCGCAGATCGACCCCGCGCGCGCCCGCCCATACCTCACCCACCGCCAGCAGATTCCAGGCGCGCGCTTGGGTGATGACCGCAATGGAGGTGACCAGAACCACGGCGGCAAATACCATCAGTGCCCCATAACTTACCGAGTCGACGCTCCCGAGCAGCCACTGAATGATCGAGATGGAACGGCGATCCTGGATTACACTGTCAATCACCAGGATGAATGCGGAGCAGATGCTGTTCAGCGCGATGCCTGAAAGGAGCAGACGCGCTCCGGACAGTTGGCCGCGTTTCCATGCTGCGCCCGCCACGATCACCACCACGGCAGTTGCTCCGAACAAGGCGCCCGCCCAGGAGGCAGGAAAACCCAGCATATCGTAGAGGCCGAGTGCAATAGTGAGAACTGCGCCCAGTGCCGCTCCGGCCGACACGCCCAACGTATAGGGATCCGCCAGCGAGTCCCTCAGCATCGACTGAAACAGACCGCCGGTCAGAGCCAGTGCGCCGCCCGCGAGTAAGCCGAGCAGCGTCCGCGAAACCCGAAGCTGTACAAAGATTGGATAATCCGGAGACTGCCTTGCCAGCACCCGTTCCAGACTGATAGATCCGGAGCCGACCCAGGGGAGAAGAAGTGCCGCAAGCAGGAACAAGCCTGCCGACGCCCAAATCCAACCCGCCGGACGAGCCGCGGTCATTGGTAGAGCACCCACGGATTTCCCTCCGGCGTGTGCGTCATGCGTAAACGCGGAGACAGCCAAGCCAACCACTCGGAGGCTTTGGCCGCCTCCGGAGTTGCAAAATCGGCTGCCAGCTTTCCCTGATGAAGAATCAGCACTCGTGTGCAGTGGGTGAGCGCAAGATTCAGGTCGTGCGTGATGGCGATGCAAAGCGCGCCCTCGCGGGCGAGTTCGGCGAGCGTTGCAAAGCACTGCAATTGCTGGTGGACGTCCAGGTACGTTGCCGGTTCGTCAAACAGCATCAACTCAGGACACTGGGCGATGCACGCGGCCAGGAGAACTCGCTGTTTCTCGCCTCCGCTCAGCGAGGAGAATAACCGGTGGCGGAATTGCAAGCAATCCATGCGCCGCATGGCATCCTCGGCGTAGATGCGATCTTCCTTCGATTCGAACCAGCGGTCAGCGTGTACGTATCGGCCCATCAGTACCATCTGCTCGACGGTAAAAGGCAAATCCTGCTGAGTCGCCTGGGGAAGATGGCTGATGCGTCGTGAGCGCTCTCGGACCGTCCAGGCCCGAAGCGGACGGCCCCGCAAATGAACCGCTCCGGAATCCGGGACGCGCAACCCTGCCAGAATATCCAGCAGGGTGGTTTTGCCGGCGCCGTTAATCCCCATCAACACAATGAATTCGCCGCCCTCGGCGGAGAAGTTGATGGAGCCCAGAACGGGGAGGCCGGGATACCCGAAGGAGATATTGCTCACAGAGAGCAGCGAGCTCATGGCTGTTGCCCCTTTCCGTGAATCCTGGCTCGTAACAATTCCACTGCCTCCACGACGCGGGGCCCAGGGGTTACGAGAGACTCTGAGGTAAGCCCGAAGACCATTCCGTTCCGGACCGCGCTCAACTCATGGTGAGCAAGCCAAGGCTTCCTCAGACCTTCCTCCAGGCCCGCCATGCTTTCTCCTGCCTGATTCATCATCGAGGCATCGAGGATGATGTCAGGATTGAGCCGCACGACAGTTTCGAGCGAAATCCGCGGGTAAGGGACCGGCGTCTTGGTCAAAGCGTTCTTGCCTCCGGCGATTTCCACCAGTTCAGCCAAGTATGACCCGGGGCCGACGGCAACCAGGTTCGTCAACTCACCGGGAGTTCGCCCCAGGATGACCAGCACGGTCGGATGGGATTGCCCTTGTGTCTGCGCCTGAATGACGGCTAGGCGCGATTGAATGTCATGGTTTAGCGTAGCCGCTTGATCGGGCAACCCCACAGCCCGGCCGATGTCCACGACCATCGAATAGATCTCATTCAGCGATCCCACTTTTACCTCGGCATAAGGGATACCGAGCGCCGACAGGCGGTCAGGAAGTGTCGTCGAGCGTTCTAGAATCACCAGATCGGGGCGCAATAGAGCGATCTTCTCGGGGTCAGGCTTAACGTAGGTGCCGACTTTCGGCAGCGAAAGTACCGCCGGCGGATATCGACAATAATTCGAAACACCCACCACACGGTCGCCCGCGCCCAAGGCAAAGAGCGTCTCGGTCGCACTGGGAAACGTTGATACAATGCGCGCGGGGCGTGCCGGCGACCCCACTGGCCCCCATGGCCCGAAAGGGAAGAGGGCCAGAGTAACCAGCGCAATCAATGAACCCATTCGGATCAAGGGGTTACTCTCTCCCCACACCGGGCTTCTGTCCGTGCCGCGAAGATGATGGCATCGGTCAAGCTCGGGGACGAGCACAGTTACCAGGCCCGCGACCATTTTGGCCCGGCCTTGGCATTCATCTCCCGCAGCGAGTTACTTACACCGGCACTGACTTCTATCTTGCGGGCAAAGAGCCACAACAAATCGGAGAGGCGATTTACAAATGCGAGAATATTCGGCTCAATCACCTCACCGGATTCCATCAGCCGAACAATGCAGCGTTCCGCCCGGCGGCAGACGGTGCGGGCGACATCGTAAACTGCGGCCGTCGGATGTTCGCCGGGAAGAGACCAATCGGACAGGATGCCTTCCATCGCCTCAATTTCGTGAACCTGGCGAGTGAGTTCCTCCACCATCTCTTCCGTAACGGGCACTTGACCTTTTCGGCTTTCCGGCGGGGTTGCGAGGCTGGAGCCCACTTTGAAAAGCTGACGTTGAATCAATTTGGTCCGTTCTCGAAGGTCGGCATCCTCGCAAATCGAACGCGCCATCCCGAGGACCGAATTCAATTCATCAATGGTGCCGTAAGCCTCAACACGCGGCGACGATTTCGAAACTCGCACTCCACCGGCGAGGCCGGTTTGTCCGCCGTCGCCGCGTTTGGTTGCAATGCTCATTGGAACCTCCTTCTCAATCCCCCCCTCGGAGTGAGGGTCTTTCGTGCTTCTGCTGAACGAATTGACGTCTGGCCGCAGGAGGCACATTGTGTTGCGCGCTTTTGTGCCCCAGTCAGCCTTGGCCGAGCCGTAAACTTTCGACGCGAAGGGGATTTGGCCGCAAAAAAGGAATAGAGGGTTGTCTTGGATAGGGAACGCATTCCTTCTGTCTTCCGCAGAAAGTGAACTGCTCTGTTCCCAGGTAGGTCTCCTGGCTTGGAGGGTGGCTTAAGACTTGGCCAAACCGTTTCGCCTTCCCCGATTCCTAGCACCGAGTGGCACCGATCAAAACGGCAACCCTCACATACAGTGGCGGGACCGCGCCGGCTTCTCACCGGACTTCCCCGTTACGCCCTTGCGGGCACCTGAGGACTGAAAGTATGCACGAATCGCAACCGCGTTGGCAAGCCTCATCCTGGCTTCATCCTGCCGGATTTCCAAACTGTACCAATACTGACTTGACACCAAGCTTGGTGCGGAGTATCAATAAAGCCGTCTGGTGCGGAATTCGCTTAATCGGGAATCCGGCGAGAATCCGGTACGGCCCCGCCACTGTGAACGCGGAGAGCACGAGCGAGGGATGCCACTGGGGAAAACCCCGGGAAGGTTGCTCGGGCTTGCTGATGCGTCAGTCAGGAAACCGGCCAGACGCCCACGGATCACGATATCGGCTTCGGAGGGAAGCTCGATGCGCATATCGCTGTTGCGCTTTTGGCGCTAAAACCCGGCAAGAGGGCGCTCGTATTTCCCCCCCGCTTAAGCGGTGTGATGGGGTATCTCTTCGGGCAGCAAAACGAAGAAGCATGGTAACGCTCATTCTGGGAGGTGCGCGCAGCGGTAAGAGTGGATTTGCCCAGGCGCTCGCATCCAAAGGCCGGCATGTGACGTTTATCGGCACGGCGCGTCCCAGCGATGCAGAAATGCGGCGCAAAATTGCCCGCCATCGTTCAGAGCGTCCTGGTTCATGGAAGACCATCGAAGCGCCGGCGGGACTGGCGAAGGCGATTGCCTCGCGAAGCTCCAAACCCGAGGTCATTCTGATTGACTGCCTCACGGTTTACGTCGACAACTTAATGAACGCCGGGCGCGGCAACTCCGCCAAGATTCAGAAAGATCTTGATGAGCTTTGCCGTGAGATTGAAAGATCGCGATGCTCCATCATTGTTGTTTCGAATGAGGTTGGTTGCGGAATAGTTCCCGCGTTTCGAAGCGGGCGCCGTTACCGCGACATTCTTGGCCGGCTTAATCAGCGGGTCGCAGCGATCGCCGATCGGGTAATTTTGATGGTCGCGGGTGTGCCCCTTACAGTAAAGCGTCATGGGCGCTTGTTGGAAGTATGAGAAACATCTATTTGCTTCGCCACGCAGAGACGGACTGGAATAGCGAGGAGCGGCTGCAAGGGATTTTGGATGTGCCCCTCAATGCCGCCGGCGTGCGGCAGTTGCGCCTTCTCTCCCGGCGGCTGCAGAAGCTGCGGATTGGCCAAATCTTCACAAGCCCCCTCGTGAGGGCGCGCCAAACCGCGGCAATTCTTGCATCGGGCCGGGCATGCCGCCCGTGCGTTCACACCGATCTTCGGGAGGTTCACCACGGCGACTGGTCCGGGAAGACGATGAAGACCATCCAACGGTTGTATCCCAGCCAGGTTGAAGCCTGGCGATTCGAACCCGAACATCTACGAATTGACGGGGCCGAACGACTGCAGGATGTTTACGTCCGGGCGGCCCGGTTCCTGAGGATGCTATCGGCAACGTCGCTCGATCAAAACGTTCTCGTGGTGGGGCACGGCGTGACGAATTCGCTCATCTTGTGCGCGGCCGCCGGCGCTCCCTTTTGCGAAGCCGGGAAATTCGCGCAATCGAATGGGTCATTAGCAGTAATTTGCGCGCATGCCCGTACAGTCCATTCCATAGAAGGGTTGGAAGATGAGCCCAGCAGTTAGGGACGCAGAATCTGAAGGAGCGCGGTTTTGGTCGGCAGTGGCTTCGGTGCCCTCCATCCAGCCCGAGTGGCAGGCGCGTGCCGCCGCCAGGCTCGATAGTCTCACCAAGCCCCCTGGAAGTCTCGGTCGGCTGGAAGAAATTGCCAAACGGCTTGTAGGAATCAGGGAAGAAACTTGGCCACGATGTGCCGCGAAAGCTATCTTCACGATGGCGGCTGACCATGGCGTGACCGAAGAGCGTGTCAGCGCTTATCCAAAGGAAGTAACGCGCCAGATGGTTCTGAACTTTCTTTCGCAGGGCGCGGCGATCAATGTGTTGTGCCGCCATGCCGGCATTGATGTGATTGTCGTTGATATCGGGGTTGATGGCGATTTTTCCGGCTCACGCGGCCTGATCGAGCGGAAAGTTGCCCGCGGCACCCGGAATATGGCTCGCGAAGCGGCTATGAGTAACGCGGAGCTGCACGCGGCGCTCTACGTTGGCCTGGACCTGGCGGAATTGGCAGCCCAGGAAGGGCGGACGCTGATCGGAACCGGCGAAATGGGCATCGGCAACACGACATCGGCGAGCGCCATCACCGCGGCCCTCACCGGATGTGCCATCGCAACGGTGACGGGTCGAGGCACGGGTTTGGATGACCCGGCCAGGAAACATAAGATAGAGATCATCGAGACCGCTTTGTCCGTAAATCGGCCGCAAATGTCGGACCCTCTCGACATTCTTCGAAAAGTCGGAGGGCTGGAGATTGCGGGGTTGACTGGCCTGATCGTGGGGGCGGCGGCGCGGCGAATTCCGGTGGTGATTGACGGATTCATCTCAACGGCAGCCGCGGCCATTGCGTGCGCCATCGAACCGAAAATCAAGGAGTTCATCTTCGCGGGCCACCGTTCGAGCGAGCCGGGGCACAGCGTGCTGCTGGATTTCATCGGACAAAGGCCGCTGCTCGACCTGGAAATGCGACTCGGCGAGGGCACGGGCGCGGCTCTGGCGATGACCATCATCGAATCCGCTGCGAAGATTATGAGTGAAATGGCAACCTTCGCCTCGGCGGGCGTGGCGGGAGCTGTTTCATGATCCGTTCTATAAAGCTATTTTTGTGTGCCGTCCAATTCTTAACCCGATTGCCGATAGGTCCTATTTCCGGCCTGCCCACAGATGTTTTGGGGGAGGCATCGGTATTCTTCCCGCTGGTAGGACTGTTGGTTGCGGCCGGCGGGGTGGCGCTGAATCACCTTTTGTCTCCCTGGGTGGGACGCAATATTCTTGTCATGCTGGTTCTGCTCTATTTTGTGGTAGTGACCGGAGGACTGCATGAGGACGGCCTGGCGGACGCGATGGACGGCTTCGGCGGAGGGTGGCGGAAGGATCAAATTCTCAGCATCATGCGCGATAGCCGCATCGGTAGTTTCGGCGCGACGGCGATTGTTTTCAGCATCCTGGCCCGATACGTGTGCCTTGAGGGCCTGGGGGAGCGTGCATTCGACCATTTTCTCGTGGCCGGTCAGGTTCTGAACCGGTGGACCGCTTTGCCGCTGGGCTTTTTTCTGCGCTCCGCCCGGGAGGACGACGGCCAGGGGGCCCGTGTTGCGCAGAAGGTCTCGGGTCTCTCCCTAGGTTTAGGAACCACGATGACGGTGGTGATCGTCGGTCTGGCGTTAGGCACAAAGGCCGTGTGGACTCTCTCCGCTGCTGTGGGCATGACGATTCTGGCGGGAGTCTACTTCTGGCGGCGAATCGGTGGTGTAACGGGGGACTGTATGGGCGCAACAAACCAGATCGTCGAGGTAACGGTTTACTTCATGGGAGCTCTGCTGCGATGAACACACCCGCGAATCTGACTGTTCCTCTCGAATTCACCGCTGCCGAGAAGGAAGCCCTCTACAAGGCCATCTTTCTTCGGCGGGATGTGCGGGAGCATTTCCTCCCCACTCCCATTCCTGAACCGGTTCTGCGCAGAATTCTCGACGCCGCTCACCATGCCGGGTCCGTGGGCTTCATGCAGCCGTGGACTTTTATCATCATTCAAAGCAGCGAGATCAAAACCCAGGTTAAAGGGCTTTTTGACCAAGCCAACCGGGAAGCGGCACAGGTTTTCGAGGGTGAAAGGCGCGCGCTCTATTCGCGACTGAAACTGGAAGGCATTCTCGAGTCTCCCGTGAATATCTGCGTCACTTGCGATCCCACCCGCAATGGCCCGCACGTACTCGGGCGCCATACCGTTCCACAAACGGACGTTTACAGCACCTGTTGCGCCATCCAGAATCTCTGGCTGGCCGCGCGGGTGGAGGGAATTGGAGTCGGATGGGTCAGCATTCTCGACTACACGCTCCTTCGACGGCTACTCAACATTCCTGAGCACATCATCCCAATAGCATATCTTTGCCTGGGTTATGTTGATGAATTCCTGCCGCAGCCGCAGTTGGAAAAGGTGGGATGGCTCCAACGCGCGCCCCTCGATGACGCCATTTTTTACGGGCGCTGGGGAAAGGAACATGCGGACTAGCGGCCCGGCTGGCGTGTGCCGCCTGATTTGGGTTCGGCATGCCTGTCCGGAAGGAGCCGGTTTATTTCTTGGACAAAGCGATGTGCCGCTTTCACGCTCCGGGAGGCGGCAGCTTCCTGGCTTGGTAGAGAAAATATCGCACTACCCGGCTGGTGCGGTTTACACGAGTGACTTGCGACGGGCTGTGACGACGGCTCGGGCAATTTCGCGGCGTTTCGAGCTCGAAGCAGAGTGCCGGCCCGGCCTTCGCGAGATCCGGTTTGGCCGCTGGGAGGGTTTATCGTGGGCGGGAATCGCCGA
>JASHTZ010000362.1 GCA_030040295.1 Terriglobia bacterium
CTGAAGGGCAGCGCCGTAGTGGGAACGCTGATGACCAACCTGGCGCTGGAGCTTGCTTTGGCAAAGCACGGAATCGGGCTGAAGCGCACGGCCGTGGGCGACAAGTACGTGCTGGAGGAAATGCTCCGGTCGGGGATTTCGCTCGGGGGCGAGCCCTCCGGGCATATTATTTTCTCGGACCTTTCACTCGCCGGCGACGGCATGATTACTCTGCTGGAGGTTCTGGGACTGGTCACCGGTGCGGGCAAATCTTTCGACGAGTTATTGCACGGCTATCGACCGTTCCCGCAATTAATTCGCAACGTGCGCGTGCGCGAGAAGCCGCCGCTCGAGTCGATTCCCGCCGTGGCGCGGGCCATCGCCGACTGTTCGAAGGAGATGGGTGAGCAGGGACGCGTGGTGGTGCGCTATTCGGGTACGGAAACCCTGGCGCGCGTCATGGTGGAGGGCGCGCACGCCGCGACCGTCGAAAAACACACGGCCAACATCGCCGCGGCGATTAAAACCGCTATTGGAGCCGAGCTGTAGCGGCGCTCTATGAGCGTCGCCTTGTAGGGGCGAGGCGCCGCCTCGCCCCTACGGCGGTCGATAGACCGCCGCTGCATTTCTTTGCGCGCCGATCTCTGCTAAACTCGCCCTGAGATGAGCAGTCCGTTCAACGTCCTCCAGCCGTGGAAGCCCGGGGACACGCGCGAAGTTCCGGAGCGTAAGTTGAAGCAAGTGCGTTTGGAAGGAAAGTATGATTCCTACTCACAGGTTTACGAATTGGACGGCCGCCAATGGAAAATTCAAGGCCAGCTCAGCCACCCCTCGGGTGACACCCTATTTACGCTCGTGTGCGTCAACGAATAGGGGAACGGCGCCCGCCTTACGTTCAGTCAGCCCATGTGTCCGCCGGACGAATCTTTGCCGGGCGCGACAGCAACCTTTGCCGCAAAGCCCTTCATCCAACCAGCAGTAGGCGGACGAGCGAACTCTAAAGAAGGTGGACCATGAAATCTCTAATCCTTTCGCTCTTTGTGCTGGCGATGACGCTGCCGGGCTTTGCGCAGACGCCGGCCGGTCCGTCGAGTTCCGCGGCGCAGGCGCAACCGGCCGCCCCGGCGGAGAAATCAACACCCGCGTCGCCTCCGGCCCAGCAAGCCCCGGCAGATGACGGGCGAATCATCGTCCCCGCGGACACCATGATTCCCGTCATGCTGCTTACGCCCATCAACACCAAATCAGCTTACGTAGGCGCATCATTCTATTGTGAATCCGTCTACCCGATCACCGTCGGAAATCGCATCATCATCCCCAAGGGGACCTCCGTGCGCGGAACGATTACCCAGGTGGTGCGGCCGGGGCATGTGAAAGGGAAGGCCCAGCTAGGTCTGCGCTTTGACGAAATGGTGCTGCCCAATGGCACCACCGTGGAGTTGCGCGCCGTGCTTTCAGGTTTCGGGACCACGGGCGGAGAAAAATACAAGCCCGATGAGGGACAGATCCAGGGCCAGAGCAACAAGGGGGAAGACGCCGGAAAGGTGATTACCACTACGGCTTCGGGCGGTGAAATGGGAACGATTATCGGGCTCGAGAAGGGCGCTCCGGGTGAAGGCGCCGGCATCGGCCTGGGAGCGGGGGCGACGGCGGGGATGATTTGGGTCTTGGCTTCGCGCGGCAAGGATGCCGTGTTGCCCCACGGGACAAGTTTTGAGATGAAGCTGACCCAGCCGTTGAATTTCAGCTCCTGGGAAGTGCAGCCGCGCTCGCCTTATGACGAGGGTCCGAACATGACGCGCCACCCCTACGGTCCGGATCTTTGATTTCCACTGCCTTGCCGATGGTTTGAAACTCACCCCGCCGCTTCCTCATTGGCCCGCAGGCGATAGGCCTCGCGGCGCCGGCATGACTACACATTGCCCGAAAGCGACGACTCACCAAACACGACCGATTGCAGGCCTGTAATCTCAAACTTCTTCCGGCAGCGCGGATTCTTGCACTGCAGATAGTCATCCAGGCGAGTCATGTAAGATTGCGCCTTGGCAAATTTCGCGCGATCGCGTTCATCAGCATTTCCACGCAGCATTTTCTTCTTCTTGCGAACCAACCATCGAACATCATAAGTGTCCGATTGCCGGCAGTGCATGCAGGAAAGATTGGCGGGCTTGCGGGATTCGCTTTCGTCGAAAAAGTCGCGTTCATCCATGACGAGGTATTCTAGCCGGAATCCCGCGCGAAGGCCACAATTTGAATGGTGTCGTAGTGTCTCAGTTTGAGTTCTGTAGCGCGGGTGTCCCCACCCGCGACTTGTGGCATGGCCATCCTGGCCATGTCCATGGGCTGGAAACCCATGCCACAGCGGCGGGACACCCACCCTTTTGCAAATCGCCGATGGATCGCGGGTGGGGACACCCGCGCTACAATACCGGAACGCCGTCGAGCCAGCCGCAAATTTCAATCTGAGACGCCACCCGTGGTGCAGTTCGATTGTTGCACCGGCGGTCTGCGGGCGTTGATGTCGCCCCCCGCTCAGGTGGGATCGCCGCTGCGACCGGGCGACAGTTCAATCGGGCAAAATCCACCCCTTGGCGCCGCGATTATCGGGAGCGACGGAGTGAGCGTGTGAGATGACTTGCTTAGCGGTAAGAGTCTCTTGGATGAGCGCGGCAACAGTGGCCGCACCGCCGCGCGTAAAAGCCAGAATGGAGGGGCCAGCGCCGCTCAGGCAGATGCCCAGCAAATCCGGGTGGTGCAGGGCCAGCACCTCCGGCAAGCCGGGCATGAGGTGGGCGCGGAAGGACTGGTGCCAGCGGTCGTCGAAAAACCCGCGGTGAATTTCCGGGGCGCCGGAAAACAATTGCGCCGTCAACACCACAGCGCGCTGCAGATTGTGCACGGCATCGCGCCGCGAATAATTCTCCGGCAAAACCTTGCGGGCTTCGGCGGTGGACAATGCGTAATCCGGCGTCACCAGGGCCAGCCCGAGGGGTTCCGGGAGGGGGCAGGAGTAGCTCAGAATGCGCCCGGCATCCTCCAACGCCACGGTAAATCCCCCGTGCCACGCCGCGGCTACGTTGTCCGGATGGCCCTCACGCCGGGTGGCGAGGGTCACGATTTCCTCGTCGAACAGCGCGCGTCCGGCAAGCCGGTGGCTGGCCGCCAGCGCGCTCACAATCGCCGCGGCGCTGGAACCCAACCCCGCGCCCACGGGAATCTGGTTGGAGATTTCCAAGTCGAATCCGCGCGGACTTCCCCACTGGCCGAGCGTCTCGCGGATGATGCGGGCGATGAGATTATCCGCCGCGGCGGGCACGCGTTCGGGGTTGACGCCCTGATACCGCACGGTAATTTCCTGGTCCGCGCGCGGTGTGACAAAAACGTCGAGGTAGAGACTCAGGGCGATTGCGCCGCAATCAAACAGACACCCGAGATTGGCGGAGGTTGCAGGAACGCGGACGGACACGCGGTCGCTCACGGAGGGATTCGCCTTTCGAAGATTTCGGTTCTGCAAGCGCCGAGCGCAGACTGACGGCAAACGCGCGGCTGGGCAAGGAGTTCCGAGGCTTGGTCAGCTCCAGGGCGCTGTCCGGGCCGAATTACGCGGCCGTGGTGGCCCGTGCGGTGAGGAATTGCTCCTCAAAATCATCCAGCTTGGGCCGGATCAAAGCGCTTTCCGCAATCCGCCCCTGCAATGCGCCGATGGTCTTCAGCCCATTGCCGGTAATCACGAGCACGGTGGATTCATCAGGATTCAGGCGGCCCTGGCGAATCAGCTTGCGCGCCACCGCGATGGTGACGCCGCCGGCAGTTTCCGTGAAGATGCCCTCGGTTTCGCCAAGCAGGCGGATGCCTTCCACAATTTCGTCATCGCTCACGTCTTCGCCGGCGCCGCCGCTTCCCAGAATCGCTTTCACGGCATAAGGGCCGTCGGCGGGATTGCCGATGGCCAGCGACCGCGCAATGGTGTGCGGCTTTTGCGGATCGATTTCGGAAGTTCCGCGCTTGGCGGCGGTGGTGATGGGCGAGCATCCGGTGGCCTGTGCCCCGAAAAAGCGCGTGGAGATGGGATTGACCCAGGCAAGTTTTTTTAATTCATCAAATGCCTTGTGGATTTTGGTGATCAGCGCCCCGCCGGCCATGGGGACCACCACGTTCTGCGGCAGGCGCCAGCCGAGCTGCTCGGCGATTTCGTACCCGACGGTCTTCGAGCCCTCAGCGTAGTAGGA
>JASHTZ010000363.1 GCA_030040295.1 Terriglobia bacterium
CATGAACTCGAATGGCCGAACGCGGTTCAGACCACTGAACGCCTTGCACGCGAGCGAGAATTGAGTTACTCCCCCGTAGAAATCTCCTCCCACCGAGTCGCTGGCTTCAATTCCCAGTTTCAGCGGAACCCCTGCTCGCCAATCGTGAAAAACTGTCGCGAACTGATGTTCCACCAGAATGTTCCGTACACTCTTCACCGTCTTCGTGAAGTCGTCCGCAAACTCAAACAGCCAGCGCTGGCGAGCCGCCTGGAATCTTCTCCATTCAGGATCATCCCAATCGACAATTCGTGGGGGTTCTGCGTTGTACTCTTTCCAGTACCGCGCCGTGCAGTACGGGCAGTAACAAACGCCCGGCCAAATAATCATGTCGTTGAAAATGCCCTCAAACTCGTAGTTGCTCACCAATTCTCGAACCAGAGACAACGCATAGTCGCGATAAGGTGTATTGGGGCAGGTATAACCGTACCGGCCTTGCAGGATTTCGTCTTGGCCCTCCTCCGGCTGAAAGCGCCAGTCGGGATGATGTTCAAAGGCGTAATTGTCCCAAATGACGAGAAAGAGGGCAGTCCGGTGCAGCCCATGCCGTTTGCATTCGTCCATCACCTCGGCGAAGAAGTCTCGACCCCTCATGCCCCGGTGCACCTTACCGATTTTGCTCTGCCATAAGCAAAGTCCTGCATCCGATAAGGCGTAGTGCATTAGCGACTGAAAACCGGCATTAGCGACAGTCGCAACATAATCAGCGGGATCGAAACGGCTCAGAAAAACTGGGTCCCAGTCCGGCACGTGAGCGTCTACCAAGAGGCGCCGGTAAACCTGTCCCGGCCACTTCGTGGGGAGCACTGTACCGTTCGTCGACGCCCCCTCGTTTGCCTTAATCGCGCTTCGCGGTGTCGCTAGCCGTAGCGTGCCGGCCGTCATTAACTGGTTGAATGCCCTCCGGTCCACTGACGATCCTCCCTTTCTGTTCTGATTCGATATGCCACCGTTCGTGCCTGGACTGCCCCACTCACGCGGCCCGCGGTAAAGATCCTGCGGCCAGTGAGGCTATCGCCGGCAGTCCATTTTTGCCGAGGCCCCCTGCTGGGATTCTCCGATCCCATGGTTGTGCGTTCGCGTTCGTGAGTTGCCTATTGGGAACTGCGTCCTGCCTGGAGCGCCCGGAGAGCAGCACAAACCACTCTCCAGGAGCGTCAATGCCCCTGAACTTCTTATAACGAGCCGCATGGCCTTGCGCTGGGCTCGAAACTAAGCGTGCTCGCGACTCAAGTCAAGTTCAATTATGTTACTGAGACCGTGCAAAATCGTGACCCCAAAGGTGCAGGCGGCTTGAGGTGCTCCATTTGTGGACAGGTGCGCTGCGGGGTTCCGCTTAGTCAATCCATATTGGACTTGAAGCCGCCCTTTCTTGAGGATTCGCAGTTTGCACTTCGACGTAGTAGAAATGCCCTCTGAAGTCATTCGGGTCGGTGTACGAAAGGCGCGCTTCTTGCGAGCTGTCAACGGGTCTCACGGAGTTTACTGGTCGACCATCCTTCTTAAGAACGAGAGTCGTAATGGCAGAAACTGTCTGCACTGAGGCCTCGAAGTGTGGCGGGTCGTCTGACGAGAACTGATCTCCCATCAAATGGTCGCCCGCCCGGAAATCGAGAATGATGCGAGCTCCGCTGGTAACATAACAATGCCGTTCGAGGATGGATTCGAAAATGCTATTTCGATCATTGTTGCGAGCCAAGACCGCCACCAACGGGCTGCCTTGCGTGTCATTCCCCCAGGGGTGGTTGAAACGGTCTCTCCCAAACGGAAAAGAAATACGGTCTCCATAACCGACTTCGCTGTCGTCCGCCATGCCGTATCCGGGCCTTCCATAATGATCGTCGCTACTGCCGATAAAACCCAAATGATAACCGCGTCGCAGAAAACCGAGGGCCCAGTCTTCATTCCAGCCCGCCTCAGAAGCCAGTTCAATGACCGGCGAAAACTCGTCGTCATTCCAAAGGGGATTGGCGGGCCGGCCGCGCCAGTGCGGGATGACGAGCACTCGAACGTGCTTCTCTTCGGCAAGCAGCGACAATCGTTTGTACAACTGCACGATGTGGGAGGCGCCAAAATCTGGCCCGCTATAAATGAATGGATTTTTTACGTCGTAGTAGCTGTTCGACCGATAATCGGGCAGGCCAGGCTCCGCATAGATTACGTTGTGGTCACCTCCAACATCGGTTTCCCCACTCCACTCGTAACCGTAAAATGTGACGAAATGCGGTGGATCGTCAAACTCTGTGGCGATTTGTTGGTCCAGTTCCCAACGCGTCTCATCCATTTGGTAGTCGTGGTCCGTGAGTGCGAAGAAGTCGAGGCCAGCAACATCCCGGGCGTAACGAAACGCCTCCGCCGGCGAGCCAGTTCCATCGGAAATGATCGAGTGGTCGTGGAGGTCCCCCCAACGGATCTTCAATTCTCCCGGCTTCGTCGCGCAACGGGATGGATTGCTCCAACTGTGCAAGCCCTCGCTTCGATCACTAACCCCGGCGCGGTAGATATTTGCCTTTTTGAAATGAATACCCGTAAAGACGTGCATTCCCCGGTCCGCAGTTCCAAACCTGTAGACGGCAGGCAGTGATGAAGGTCCTCCCTCGACTTCAAGTGTGACAGTTCCACGATATCCCGTAGCGAGATTCCCTTGGTCGTCCTCTGCGCGCACGATCATGCTGAAAGGTAAGGTGGTGTCGGTGTCCGTCGGGAGGAGCACATTCAGGCGCTTTGCATCTCCAGGGAGGATAGTCACCGAGAGCTGGGCAGGAATTGGAAAAAGCTGGCCGCCTGGCGTCCGCCTTGCCATTCCTAGGAATAATGCCTGTTGACGACTCACAGATGGTGCGCGGAACCCCGGGGACCCTTCGGACCCGTCGCCGTAGACGACTCGGATGGTTTCTCCCGGGAGCAAGTGGCCGCGGGTAATTACAACTTGCGTAATATGCTGCCACGGGAAATAGTCGTAGAAGCATTGGTTGGAGATGTTGAAGTGTTGGGGTGGTATCACCTGCAGGTTAACGTGGCCTGAGGAAGTGGCAGTGACGAAATCGGGAGCGCCCGGATCGTAGTTTTGCGGTGTGCCCCAGCCACCAACGTGACGAGAGGTGATTGCCACTGCTTGCCCCGCGGACATCCCACTCGAACCTGCCGTAAATATAAACGTTCATTCACCGTAACCACCCTTGAGAATGCTCGATGGACCCCTCATTTCGACGCTCGCGTCCTCGCCGGGTTTGTATGTCCTGAAGGCCTCGGGAAATGCCGCCTCGAAATCTTGCCAGAAATTCCGAGACGCCGACTGGCCCGACAAAGCCGCGGATGTCAACAGGACGATGATGGTGAGTCGAGATAGAATCTTCACACCTTCCTCCTAAACGTATCGCGTGTTCAAAAGCAATGCGAGCGAGATCGGTTACGTGGGGTCACAATGCAGGGCGCCTCGCGTTGACGGCTATACTTCAGAATTCGATTTCCCGCACGTTACGGCTGGCGTGAGGGACAGTCAAGCGCAATAATGTCACGGCCACTGTCCAATAATGGCACTTCAGGCCGTGGCGTGCAGACCAAAGGGCCAAACGAACCGAAGGAATGAATCATGATCGGGTCGGCGGGCAGCAGTCTGGGCTAGGGCTGCTGACGGGGAAACGTCGTCCTCCGCCAACCCACCGGTGATTAACCCGGCGAACCGGTCCCCGTGATGGTCTCAGGCATCGGTATAATTTCCCAGTTTGACGAATTACTTTAATCCCTGTGCGTAAACTCGACGCGAAGCGTGCCACAATTCAAATTGACACAATCTTCACCTTCGCCTAGGTTGACCTTCACGAGTTGGAGAAATAACCGAATGGGCAAACAGGTTTTCTCTAAGGGTAGAAGGGTTCAAGGGCTTCACACAATGCATGAAGACCGGCCTGTCGCAAGATACTCTCGTGTCCCCAAAGTGGTATATGCGAGCTTGGCGCTCATGCTTGTCGTCGGCAGTGACATGGCGCAGACGAAACCGGATCCACTCAAAAATGGGTTCGAAAATCCTCCGGAGACAGCGCGTCCGCGGGTTTGGTGGCACTGGATGAACGGCAACATCACCAGGGAAGGCATCAAGCTCGACATCGAGTGGATGCACCGTGTGGGCATTGCCGGCGTTCAGATCTTCGATGCCGCCTTGTCAACCCCGCAGGTGGTTCGAAAGCGCCTCGTTTACATGAGCCCGGAGTGGAAGGACGCCTTCAAGTATGCAACGGTCCTCGCCGACCAGATGGGACTTGAACAGGCCATCGCTGGGTCTCCGGGCTGGAGTGAATCGGGCGGCCCGTGGGTTCCAGCATCACAGGCCATGAAGAAATACGTCTGGAGCGAAACCCGCGTCGAAGGTGGCAAGCCATTCAGGGGAACGCTCGCCCATCCGCCATCAAATACGGGGGCGTTTCAGAATTTGGGTATAGAAGACGAGGGTGCATTGGGAACATTGGGGATGCAGTTTAAGGCGCCGCAGTTCTACGCCGATAGCGCCGTCATCGCCTATCAAGTGCCGGCCAGTGATGTGCCCATCGAGAACCTGCACCCGAAGATTACATCGAGCTGCGGCGCCATCGACACGACAATACTGAGTGATGGCGACCTCGTGAAGACCACAACGCTGCCCAAGCCACCCGAGGGTCAGAAGGCCTGGATTCAATATGAATTTCCACAGCCCCAGACAGTTTGTGCACTAACCATTGTCGTGGGCCGGAATGGCCCGTTCGAAGGGTTTTCACCACGCAGCGAGAATAGCGAGCGAGCCTTGGAAGTCAGCGACGATGGTCAGACCTATCGCGTCGTGGCATCAATACCCACGGGCGGCTCGACCGAGCACACCATCTCCTTTGAGGCCGTAACCGCCAAGTTCTTCAGGGTCACGTTCAAGACCGTACCGGTGCCGCGTTTCCATGCCGTATTTGATCCGGAGTCAGCAGACGTCACTCCGCCGAAGCCGGCAACGGAATATGAGATCGCGGAGTTGGTGCTGCACTCAGGAGCGCGCGTGAACCGGTTCGAGGAAAAGGCCGCGTTCAACGCCATGCCTGACCTTTACCAATTTGCGACGCCCACCGCAGCTCCGGTCGATGTCATTTCGAAATCCCACGTCATTGACCTAACTTCGAAGCTGCAGGCCAACGGTACGCTCAACTGGACACCGCCAGCCGGGCATTGGGCAATCCTCCGATTCGGGTACTCGCTTCTGGGAATCACCAACGAGCCCGCGACCCTCGAGGCCACGGGTTTGGAGGTTGGTAAACTCAACCACACCTATGTGAGAAACTATCTGAACCGCTATCTGGATAGTTACAAGCAGACGGTGGGGTCGGCATATATGGGCAGACGCGGTATCCGCTATTTGGTTAGTGACAGTTGGGAAGCGGGCGCGCAGAACTGGACCGACGACATGATCGCGAAATTCAGAAGACTGCGCGGTTATGATCCGGTGCCCTGGATGGCAGTCCTCGCCGGGCACGTTGTGGGAAACGCGCGAGCCAGCGATCAGTTTCTCTGGGACTTCCGCAAGACCATTGCCGATTTAACGGCGAACGAGTACTATGGCCAACTCGAAGCGACCCTGCAGGCATGGCATATGGGACATTACGGCGAGTCACACGAATATGGGCGCGCCTTTGTTACAGATGGTATGGAAGTAAAGAAGTTCAACGAGGTGCCCATGGGCGCCATGTGGACGCAGCGACCCGGCATGAACGAGGAGCTGTATGACTTCGACGCCGATGATCGGGAATCGGCATCAGTGGCTCATATCTATGGACAGAATGTGGTCGCAGCGGAGTCTCTGACGGCGGCTGCCGCGCCCTGGGCATGGTCGCCGGCGACGCTGAAGCCCACGGCGGACCAGGAATTACTGAATGGGATCAACCGCTTCGTGATCAGTGAGTCAGTACACCAGCCACTGGTGGGCAAAGCGCCGGGATTGACGCTCGGGCCATACGGCCAGTGGTTCAACCGCAACGAAACTTGGGCGGAACAAGCCGGTCCGTGGTTGGACTATCTGGCGCGCTGCAGCTTCTTGCTGCAGCAGGGGCACTTCAGCGCTGACCTTGTTTACTTCTATGGGGAAGACTCGAATCTTACGGCAATTTTCAATAACAAGGCTCCCGACCTGCCTGCGGGATACGGCTTCGATTACATCAATGCCGACGCTTTGATTCACATGTTGACTGTTTCTAATGGCCGCATCACCACTAGGAGCGGAATGAGCTACCGCGTGCTGGGGCTCGATCCTTATAGTCGCCACATGTCGTTGCCGGTGCTGCGGGCCATTCACCAACTGGTGGAGGATGGGGCAGTGGTGGCCGGTCCCAAGCCGACCGACGATCCCAGCCTCTCCGACGACCCAGTGGAGTTCCAACGCCTGAATGACGAGCTCTTCGGTACGGGCATGGGCGTGTACCATGTGGGCAAGGGTATTGTCTACGCTGGGCATAACCTGGCGGAAGTTTTCCATGCCTTGAAGTTAGCGCCAGATTTTGACTACACCAAGCCGGAGAGGGATACGCGACTTCTTTTCGTGCATCGCACGCTGGCGGATGGCGATCTGTACTTCGTGGATAATCGCAGTAGCCGGAACGAGAAGTTGGACGCGACTTTTCGCGTGACCGGTCGAGCGCCGGAGCTCTGGCATCCCGAGGCGGACATTTCGGAGCCGGTTTCCTACAAAACCACCGATGGCCGCACTACCGTGCCCCTGCGCTTAGAGCCATGGGGCACGGTGATTGTGGTGTTTCGCCAGGCGACGAAGTCGGCTTCGCTCACCCTGCCAAAGCTGCAGGAGACGCTTTTGGCGACCATTGACGGCACTTGGAACGTGGGCTTCCAGTCGGGTAGGGGCGCGCCGGCCTCCATTGCGCTGGACAGGTTGATTTCGTGGAGCGAGAGCACGAATACGGGGGTTAAGTACTTTTCCGGAACTGGTACCTATACGAAGACCATTCAGGCACCCGCCGAGTGGTTCAAGAATGGCTCTACGCTCTGGATCGATTTGGGCGAGGTAAAGAACCTCGCCGAGGTCACGGTGGATGAAAAGTTGCTGGGTATCGTTTGGCATGCACCGTACCGCGTGGATGCAACGCGCGCGCTCAAGCCGGGCGCCAA
>JASHTZ010000364.1 GCA_030040295.1 Terriglobia bacterium
GATATTGCCAGGGCGTCATTCGCCTGCGGAGCAGCGACAGCGCATCCTTCTGCAGACGCACTCGCCCGCAGACTTCCATCGCTGTGGCGGCCGTTATTCTGGGGACTGGCGCTTGGCTCATCGCAATATTCCTAGTTGTCCTCGAGGACGTCGCTGAACTCACTCTCGGTCTCTTCGTCATCCGGAGGATCCGGGGGGGTAGGAGGCGTGGAGTTGATTCCTACCATTGATGCACCGTTGATCTGGACGCTTAGGCCATCAATCGACACGGTCCCGTCAGCATCGAGTGAGATACAACTGTTGCCGAAGCCGGCTGTTATGTCGATACCCGTCTGATTCATAGAGATCTGGGTATCGGGGCCGAAATTAAGGTCCAGGGAATCCGACGTCAAGGCCAAGCTTGGGCCGGTCTCAGGATCGCCGCATTCAATAAAGATGCCTTCAGCGTCCATCTGAATGGTCTTAATGTCGGGAACACCGGGGTCGGTGCTCAGGCCATGTTGAATCGTCACTTTGTGATATGACGGAACGATGATTTGGACGCCTTGCGTGGATTTCGACGTGGCCGCAGGGCCCACAAGGGGGGGGCCGGATGTGATGCGCACGCCCTGGCTTCCGCGCACGTCTACCTTGCCATCTCTCAAGGTATTTCCTGACGCCAGAATCGTAATCACGTGCGGGCCGGGTGTGCCATCCTTAGGAGGCCGGGTAAGGAAAGTCAGTTGATTCGCGGCGATTTCATACACGCCGTCCGCGGTTTCAACGGTGTTGTTGCCGTCATCACCGCCGCCACTTCCGCCGCCCTGCCTCAAGAAATAAGGAGAAAACATCTGACGCCTCCGGATCATAATTCAGCTAGCGGGCCCGCAACCTCCGCCGCCACAATGGCCAGCCCCGCGGCGCCGCCAAAACCGATGTCGGCCCAGTTCGTAGGTACCGGTTTTTCCGCCGGCGGCGTCCAGATTTTGAACGGGGCAGCGGTGCTGAAAATTTGTTTCATGGTGTCATGGACAAACCAGTCCGTCTGATCGAGGATGGCCTCAACGCCCATGATCACGCTCAAGAGGACGCTCACCAGGAGCTGAAAGATCACGACCATCTCTGCGCGCAACTTGTCGCCCGGCTGCTCGACGCTTTGCTCGGCGGTCACCTGGGCATCGGTCGAGTTTTGGCTCGGAGGGTGATAGGTCTGAGTGGCTGCGGAGAGGTCGTAGGCAAGCACAAAAGCTATGGTCGCGGCACTCAGAACTCCGCAAAGCACCTGCACAGCCATGTGACCGTCGTAGCCGGAGTGGATCTCGATCTTGGGGGGGCCAACCGAAATCTCGAAAGATTGTCCCAGCGTGAACTGTGCGCTCGCCCCGACGGTGAATTGCATGTTGCCGCCCAATGCGCCCCCGAAGATGGCCTGCGTCACCGCCGACCCTCCCTCCATGCCGGCAAGCAAACCCATGGGATTGATACAAAGCTGGAGGTTGTTGCCCAGGGTGACCTGATGATTCAAGGGACCGGCGAGCTGAAAATTATCGCCAAAGGTCACCACGGAGTTCAGCCCCATGATTCCGGTCGGAGGTGGTGCGGGCAGAGGGTTCCCTTCGTTGAAGTCACCTCCCCCGCCACTGCCGCCCCCGGGAAGCAGCTTCCCCACCGTGAGAACATGAGCGACGCCTACCCGTTCGCCTTTGTGGCTGCCCCCATGAATCATTTTGTCGCCTTTCGAGTTCAAGCTGAGATTTCGTTCGGAATGAATGGCGAGATGTTCCTTTCCCGTCCGGTCGTTGAACACGATACCGTTGAAATTCTTGTAAGCCTTGCCGCCCACGCTTTCTGACTTGAACCCACTGAGCTGCTTGTTTATCGGCAGAGCAAACCACGGCATGTTTTCCGCGTTGTAAACGCTGCCCACAATCAGGGGGCGGTCGGGATCGCCATCCTCAAAGGTGACCACCACCTCATGTCCGTTCCGCGGCCAGAAGAAGGCGCCCCAGCCTTTGCCCGCCCACACCTGCGCGACGCGCAACCAGCAAGAGCTGGAGGCATTGTGCTTCCCCTCGCGGTCCCAATGGAACTGCACCTTTACCCGGCCGTATTTGTCACAGAAGATTTCCTCACCGGGCGGCCCCACCACCGTGGCAGTCTGGGCACCGGCGATGACGGGTTTGCGCGTCCGGCGCTGGGGGCGGTAGGACAGGGCGGTGGGAATACACGTAAAGCGGTTCTCGTATTGGAAGTCAGAGGCGCCGCTGGCGCTGCGATAGCTTCCTTCCCCCAGGCGGGCATTATGCTGAACCCTGGTCAGAAGATATTCGCCGTCGCCATCGAAGTGGTGCCCGAGGGCAAATTTGTGCCCAGCCATGAACTGGCCGCAGCCACTGGCACCTTCGATGCGCAAACCCTCAACCTCCTCCTGCTCCATGCGAATCCGAACGGTTCTTTCGCCGTCTTTAATAACATTCTTGAGAGATTGCGGCTGCGCTGCGCCGCCATGGTCTACGCCATCGAAGCGCTTTGCATAACCCCCAGGGTAGTCGTAGATCTCTAGTTGGTCATTTCCGCCCACGTGAAGCTTATGCGTCACCTTTCCCGCCGCAACGCTCTCTACGGTCCTTTCCTTGGCTTCCAGATTCTTGCCGGGCATCTCGAAGCAATGGTCCCAAAGGGTGTAAGCACCGGAGCGCAATTCCTGGGTCTTTTCCCAGCTCCTGACCAAGCTGCCCTCGCCGACAGTCCCTGCGACCTCGTCGTAAAGAACCTTTTCTTCTCCGGGCACAGCGGGGTGCCGGGTGATTGCGTCACTGACGATCATTTTGTGGGTGCCATCGCCATGCCGGAAGAAATAGTAAATTCCCTCTTCCTCCATAAGCCGACTGGCAAAATCGAAGTCGGATTCACGGTACTGAACGCAATAATCGCGCGGGAGGTAGGTTCCGGACACCTCGTATGTGACGTCCAATCCGCTGAACACCTTGTGAAGAATGTCAGGGATGGGGAGATGCTGGAAGATGCGGCACCTCACCCTCTTGGTGAGCAGCCAGAGCTGCGGCACCATTTCCGCGCGAAAGTGAACGAAGAGATCGTCGCGCGATCCCTGGCTGAAGCTCTTGATGATTCCATTCAGAAAGCGCTTCTTCTCATTTGGGAGCCGCAGCTCCACGGTCACGTTCTGCCCCAGGATGGAGTCAAACCGAATGGGTGTTTCCACCTGGGCGAGGAGATCAAGCTGGAAGCTGAATAGCTCCGAAATGGCCTCGGAGCCGCGGAAGGCGTTCAGGAACAATACGTCTTTCCCCAAAGGCGTGTTGATGGCGAGGGGGCGATTTTCTTGCGTATAGCTCGGCATGGCTAAGTCCTTTAAGTCCAGCAGCTTGAGTCACGGGAAAGGGGTACTTGCCGATCCGCAGCGTATCCCCGGTATTGCCGATTAAATCTTCCTTGCCCTTCATTAAGTGTATCGAAATCGAGAGGAGAAAGACGACAGTCGGAGAAAATTTTGTTCGGGAAGATTACATGTTGGTCCGGGCTCCTGACACGGGAATCCGGTTGCGAGGGACGGCTGC
This sequence comes from Terriglobia bacterium, assembly GCA_030040295.1. GTDB lineage: Bacteria > Acidobacteriota > Terriglobia > UBA7540 > UBA7540 > Bog-366. Next base: position 3,558 of record JASHTZ010000364.1, read on the forward strand.
TGCGACAAATCGTCCATTTTTTTGGGGAAGCTCGTCGCCGAGCATGGAGTTCAGAACCTGTCAGTTTGTCTCTGCGGGGCGGCGCGGTTCACCATTACCGGAGTACGAGTCGGTTTTGGGCCGTAAGCTATGGGATCTCAATCCAGTCCTTATGTGACACGTCCAGAGATTCACCCTGTATGCCGTCCAATGGCAACCCGCCTCCCGAGGCCTTTTCCAGATCCTTGTCGGTCAATTCGTCCTTTCTGCCCTTGCCGGGCCTTGTGGTTTCATGCTGGTGGTGCTTCCCTTTGTGTTTCGTGTCTGCCATGCCTGGTTCCTCCTGGTGGAAAATTCATTCCTCTGCACTGAATTTGACTTCATCTTAATTGCCCTTCATTGGAAT
>JASHTZ010000365.1 GCA_030040295.1 Terriglobia bacterium
AGCGTGCATTTGGCTCGATTCAGGCCAAGTCCTTGGGCGGCAAGCTCTCGAAACGACAGGACAAAATAGGGAAGGAAATCGAGGGCGCGCCCGATCAGCACCAAGCCAAACTCGAACCGCTCACCCTTCTCGTATCGAGTCTGAAGGCTCTGGGGCGCGCGGAAAACAAATGGGCGGGGGATATCCTGGTTTTTTGAGAGCCGGTCCGCGCCAGGAGGCGGGGACGGCTCAAAAACCGCCTTGTAAGGGCAGGAATCCGCCAGGGGACACGATTTGGCGTTCGGGCACTGAGGGATGCAACACAACCGCCGAAAAGCGTGTCCGAATCCCCCTCGAAGCATATTGCCTTTGTTGATAGCTGGAACTTCCAATGTCTGGGCCGGTGCAAGGCTGAATCGAAACAGACCGACGCGGAGGGCGTTTATTGCGAAAGCATCTCGCATGTGGAAACTCAGGAAAAGAATGGCCCAATTCTACATGAAATCGTCCTGTCTGTTTACGAATTGGTATAAGCCACGCCTCCACTCAATATCGACAGTTTGTGCGTGAACCGTTAGGGCAGGCCCAGAGATGCCGTCCCGAAAAACGCAGCATTTGTCGGGATGCCGATGAAGCGGAGCACTATCGCCATCGCGGTTATTACCGATTAAGCCCGATGGCGAGTCGTGTGGTGCTCCTGACAACGAACCTCCTGCACGGATTGGCGAGTGACATAGACGATGTATCCCAGCGGGCAGTCCGCCAATTTTAGATAATCGAGCAATTGCGAGGCGTATTTCTGCTGGACCTCAATCGTTGGTGCGGTGTCGCTCTTCCAGTCGAATATGGCCTCAGCTTTCGCATTTCCAAAGGCGACCGCATCACAGATACCAGCACTACAAAGTAAGCTGCCATCATGCTGTTCAGCGGCCCCGTATACATTAAACTCGGGCACAAGCTTTGGGCGGTGCTTGGCGACCAAGGGCAATTCGAGCGTTTTGCACACCGAACTTGCGATTTCCACAGAGGACAATCCTTTCGCCGGGTCAGCATGGTCAAAGGCTCCCAATTGTGCCAACAGTTCCGCCGCCCGGTGTTGCAGTGCTTCTACATCATCGTGAAGTTCATGATTGAGCACTTCTTCCAACAGCTTATGGAGCACCCTTCCTCGAAAGGCACTGCTGCGCACAGCCGGGACGATACTTACGGTCATTTCATCTGCCGGCTCAATTTCAGGACACTCATCACCTTCTTCATGCCGACTGGGCTGACGCCATTTCAGCGAGAGAGTCTGTTCCACTATCCGTTTTGCCTCAGCCACAAATGTCTGCGCGGTTTGAGCACCACCCTCTTTCGATACGGGAACCGCCACCCCCAGCGGCGGAGGAACGAATGCGGGGAGTTTCGCCAGACCGTGATCAACCAAGTCGAACCAGGTTTTGAGCCTGCCTTTGCCGGCGTGACGTGGCAGTAGTAGAAGGTCCCGTGCGCGCGTGGCGGCGACATACCAGAGGCGAATGCTTTCCCGCTGGCGCTGCTCCTCTTCCTCCTGTTTGACCAATGCGTACGACAGCGGCTCAATGTTGTCCGCCTTGCAATGCAGCGTGCCGCGTCGACTTGAGTACAAAACACCTTGCGTTCCCCTCATGCCGGTGCACATATTCACCGGAATCACCACCGGCCACTCAAGACCTTTGGCGCTGTGCACAGTTATGATTTGAACAGCCTCCTCAGTCGCGTCACAGCGTCCCTCAACATCTTGCTCGGCCTCTTGCCATCGCCGCATCATCTCTTGCGCAAAACCGCGCAATCCGACGACCGCGAAGGGGCGGGCCATCTCAAGGAAAACGTCCACATTTGCCAGCGGGCGTTCAGGGTGTGTGGGATAGCGCTCGACCAGCAGCGGACGCACTCGCAACTCCTCGACTGCTGCGCTCAAAATATCGAAGGGGCTCGTCGTATAGGCCTTCCGCTTCAGCGCCGCCAGAATTCTCAGCGTATCGGCGGCGACCTCATGCTTGATCAAGTTTACATCCGTGTAAACAGTCAACCGCTCACCTTCGGGAAGACCAGCGACAATGTCGAGGAGCTCTTCTTCCGTCAGACCGACCAATGGACCACGCAGAAAGGCGCCCAGCGCCATCGTGTCGCGTCCACTGGAGAGCACGCGCGTAATCGCAATCAGGTCGTGAATTTCCTGGCGCCGGTATAGTCCTTTTCCTGCTTGAGTCGCGATCGGTATGCCGATCTGCTCCAGGGCGCGCTCATACATCCACAAGCCCGTGCCAGATGGCGAAAGCAGAGCAATGTGTCCAGGCTTGCAGTGACACAATTTGCCCGTTTCGGGGTCGCGCACCTCCACAGTACCGATGAGCCTGCGGCAGATATCCACCACCGCGCGCGCTTCGAGTTCGCGCCGCTCGTCGGCTTTCGTCATTTCCGGCTCGCCCACGTCAATGCAGGCGACAGCGGCGTAGGGCGGAACCGGTTCTTTCACCGTGCACTCCAGTGCCGCGAATCCAATCTCTTTCAGTGGAACAGCAAAAACCTCGTTCACATGCTGCAGAACGGGTGCGACCGAGCGGTAATTCGCCGTAATGGGCAGCACGTTGCCGGGAAATTGCTCGCCGATGATGTCGCGAACGCGGCAGTACATCTCAATGTCCGCCCGACGGAACCGGTAGATCGACTGCTTGGGGTCAGCGACCAAGAACAGTTGTCCGGGACGCAGTTTCCTCTGGAACCACTCGCCCCCGCCGTCCTCGCCGCAGAGGAAGAACAGAATCTCGCACTGAACTGGATCGGTATCCTGGAATTCGTCCACGAGAATGTGAGCGTAGCGCTGCGAAAGCGCCAGCCGGACTTCCGGGCTGTTCCGCAGGAGATCCCGCGCCTGTACCAGCAAGTCATCGAAGTCGAGCAAGGCAGAGCTGCGCTTGAATTTCTGGTATTCCTGCCGGAATTCGCAAATCGCGGCAATCAAACGCGCCATGACCAGCTCAGCGATTTTGCCGTGAAGATTCGTGAATGCTGCCGCAACGTCGTCGATATTGGTCCGGCACTCGTCAGCAAGCTGATCGGCATAATTGCCGGACTTGCCCCGCCCCCGTGTCGCATCCTGCCAGACCTTCTTTGAAGGTGCTGCGTAGAAACTGAGATCGTCCTTAAATATTGCGATGTGCGGCGGATTAGCATAGGCCCATAACGCTTGAAACCGGGTTCCTGGCGTGTAACCCTCGGAGTAGTGTGCAGACAATTGCTGGAAATCCGCATCGAAGCTTGCTGCTTTGACTTGGTCGATGCCCAGCTCCGTGTACCAAGTGTGGTATTTAAGGATTGCATCTTGGAGGGCGTCGAAATCCGTCTGCGCCAAATTTGCTTCCGGCGCCACCGCATCCCGGCGTTTGTTTATGACTTCAGCCAGACTGCGCACGAGTTTGTCATCGTTCTCAAAAAGCAGCACTTCTGTAATCGGATCGTCAGTCCCCTCGCTGGACAAGCGCTGGCGCAGCCAATCAGAGAACTGAACGGCATAGTTCAGATCGTTCGTCGCCTCGTCGGCGACTGAGGCGCCGGGGTCAATGTCTGCCTGAACCGGGTAAGGCGTAACCAGGCGCTGGCAAAAGCCATGAATCGTCGTGCAAGTCAGTTCGTCGAGCTCATTGCGTGCCGCCGCAAGCCTCTCGCGCTGCGGTACGGTCAGACCTTGTGGCAGGGCTGCCTGAAGTGGTTTTGGCACGTCTCCCGCGATCAACTTGTCGACGTACTCCCCGATTCGGCCCAACAATTCGCTCGCGGCAAGTTCAGTAAAGGTAATTGCAGCAATCTGGGAAGGCGCCTTGTCGTCAGCCAGCATCAGTGCCACCCGTCCGGCTAGTAGAGCTGTCTTGCCGGTGCCCGCGCCGGCCTCGACGAGAAGGGTTGCATCGTGCTCAACTAACGCACGCAAGCGATTCGGAGCGTCTGTGTCGATCATGCCTTTGCCTCCGTCCACAGTTGCAGCAGCTCCCCGACTGAGGCATCCCGGGCATTCCGTTTCAGCGGGAAGTACAACCCTTTTGCGTTGGCAGGTAGCGCAAACAACGGCGCGTATTCGTAATTCTTATCTGCCTTCTCTTCCGCACTTGCTCCGAATGGAAGCCGGCCCTGTTGCGCATTGCTTGCTGCACACGCTAGCTTTGCCCCGAGTTGCGCCAGAACGTTGTCGAAGTTCGCCAAGGGTAGATAGCCATTCTCCTGGCCGGGATACATCAGCGCCGCCTCAACCTGGGCGCCCGCAATCAGCTGATGGACTACATACGCGTATATACAGCGCTGCAGTTCCTGCCCTCGCTTCAGGCCGGGATCCTGTTCCGGTGCGGAACCCACCGTTTTATAGTCGACCACGCGGGCACGGGTGAGGTCGCCAGTGATATCCACGCGATCAATCCGTCCTTGCAAGGGCAAGCTGAACCCATGGACATCGAAAGTGACGCTCACGGCAGGGTCCCAAGGACGCCCGTCCGCAGCTTCATCCGCGTAACCGAATGGGACCTCCACATACGTGTGTTGGTCCGGCAGTGCGGCTTGCACTTTGTTCAACGCGGCCATGGCAACGTCACGTCCTTTAGCCATTACTCGCTGCCAGATCCGTCGAGGGGGTGCCGGATTGGTAGAGGCCCAGGCTTCGGATACCTCTTTAACGGCGCGATCAACAACTGCGGCGATATCCTCGGGCGAAGCCTTCGCCATTGCCCCTGGGGTTGGCTCCAATCTCCTGACTGCACATTGCAGGATCTCGTGGTAAAGACTTCCTTCGGCGAGGGCGTCCAAGATCACGGGTTGCTCCCCGGCAAGATCACGCGGCTCCCACCACCCCAGGCAGTACTGCCAAAGGAATGCCAGTGGATCCGTCAGCAATGCCCTGAGCGAAGTAGTGGAATGAGCCTCTTTCAGGCGTTTTAAGATGACGGGATGATTCGTCCGCACAATGCCATCGTGCCCAGTCAACTCGGGTTTGCGCCAGTCGGCGGCACAAGCGGCGGCAGACTGCGCCAGCGAAGTTTTCCCGAACTCTTCCTGATTCGCCAGCAAGCGATCGGATTCGCTCATGGCGTGCTTCGGAACACGTGCACGCACCAGAGGTTGGATTGTGATTCCGCTCGGCAAGAGCGGGCTCGGGCCGAGCAGCCGGCCGTCATTGCCGCGGCGGCTGAGTGAATACACAGCTTCAGTGGCTTGATTGCAAAGGTGACGGAAGCAGAGGCGATCGAATTCGGGGACGGACAGTGGTTCCAATTCAGCCGCGGGTACAAGATGGCTCGGTAGGAGGCTATCTTCCCGAGTCCGGCGTGGCCATTGACTGCTGTTGAGTCCGAGCAGGCGAACGAACTTGCGCTGCGTACCGAGGACAGCCGCAGCCGACCCCCAAACAATATTGGTGGCCGGATCCGTCGTGTCGGGGATTCGTTGAGAAGCGAGCGTTGTCGCTAGGGCTTGCGGGGGACCGTCCAGCAGCGCCTGCTTCCAGATAGCCATTGCCTGGCCGCTCAGTAGCATCTCCCCGGCTTTCTCTGCGGCTTCCGGACCTGCACCAAGGACGTTGAGCAAGGGGTCAAGTACCGGCCGGAAATCCATTCCGTCTTCGTGGGCAATACGTGCCAATTCGAATGCCCAGTGCTCACGCATGAGCAAAGGTGCTTCACGTGTTAGTTTCGTGTACCAAGCTTCCGGCAAGCTCGCGAGTGCATCACAGTCACTTGCCCTACGCAATGCCCGGATGACACGGTCATGGCTAAGCCCGTGCAACATGACTTCCGCTAAGGCCGCGCATTCCTGGCCGGCATAACTGGCCACCGCTGGAATGCCATGAGCAGAATGGACGGGAAGCTGGCTGTCGGCCACCAAGGGGCGAAAATGGTCATCCCAGTCCTCGACCGACGCGGCGACGATGGCAATTTCGTGCGGACGGGCACGCTCGCTGGAGATCAGTTCACGTGCCCACCTTAACGCCTCGACCGCTTCGTGCTTCGGATTTGCGCACGCAACGCCATGGTGCGACACGCGGCGCTCCGCATGCCAGATCAGCTCGATCCCGGTGCGTTCTACCCAGCGTAATTCACCGCGATCCGCCTTGCATGCATGCCACCGAACGGCAACATGCTTTGCCAACTCGGCCAAGAGTGGCTGCCAACAGGGGAACAGCCCGACGATACCGTGCAGATCAATGTCGCCAGTCACGTGCCGCGCGTGCCTGGTGCGCGCCACGGCCAGGCGGGAGATGTCGACGGGCAACAGCGAGCTAGGCGGCAAATGCATGCGGACATAGCTCTCAATCGCGGCCACGTCCGCTGCTGATTCACCGCGTTCCTTCGCGCACCGCTGGAGATCAAGCGTGGCATTCCATGCTTTGTGCAGACTGCGGCAGACGGCATTCACCATTCCGGGTAGGGTTTTGATTGTCCCGATACTACTGAAGTCCAACTGGCTGAGCGCACGGCTCACTAATCTTTGCAAATCGGGCTTGGAGACGATCTGCAAGAAGCCGCCAGCCAGCACCTCGGCCAGGTGCGGGACGGTGAGTATGCGCAGCCCGTGCGCGTGTTGGTGCGCCGCCTGCAGTCGATACTCATGCCAACTGACCGTATTACCTACAACTACAGTCTGACGGTCCATTGCCCCTCCGGAAGGAAACCGTGGCCGAACGGGATTGGTACGTTCGTAGATGCCCGCGGGACGGCATCGCGAGTTGCGCAGAGTATAACTCTTTTGACTGCGAACGTAACCACAGCCTAGTGCTTAGTTGCGTAAGTTAGAGTAATATCGCTTAGGGGTGGTCGGGTGCACCACCGTTTTTCTCCATTCAAAGGGAGACGCGGTCTGGTTGTAGACGGTCACAAATTGATCGATCGCCGCGCGGAGTTCCCGTGGCGAGGTA
>JASHTZ010000366.1 GCA_030040295.1 Terriglobia bacterium
CAAGCGAGACCTTGTGGAAATATATCGGCTTGATCCCAAGCGGGTCACAGTCACTTATCCCGGCCCCGGTGAGGATTACAAGCCCATGGACGTCGAGCAAGCCAAGCGGCATTTACAGGAAGCCTACGGAATTGAGGCCCCGTTTATCCTATTTGTGGGAAACCTCGAGCCCAGAAAGAACCTCGCTCGATTGCTCGAAGCTTTTGGGCAGTTGAAGCGGAATGACCGGATATCCTGCAAGCTGGTGATCGTTGGCCAGAAGATCTGGCTTGCCGATAAAATCTTCGAGACTGTTCGCACTCACTCGTTGGAGCAGCAAGTTCTGCTGACAGGATATGTCCCCTCCGCAGACCTTCCAGCTTTCTATAATGCAGCCTCTCTGTTGATCTATCCATCCCTCTTCGAGGGGTTTGGGCTGCCGGTTGTGGAGGCCATGGCGTGCGGAACTCCGGTGATTACTTCCTTCGGCTCATCGCTGGAAGAGATTGCCAGCGGCGCCGCAGTACTCATCGATCCCTACAGTATTTCATCCATCGTCGCCGCGATCGAGAAGGTGATCAACAGTGCGGATGTGCAGCGGGACCTCCGCGAGGCGGGGTTGGCGCGCGCCGCCCGCTTCAGCTTCCGAAGGATGGCTGAGCAAACGCGGTCCGTTTATCAGCATCTCTGAGTGCTTGCAAATCGCGGCGATACGGGGGCTTGTAGAGTCTTTCGGTTACCTCCATGAAAACACGCGACATCAGCCGGCTCTTTCTCTTGGCCCTGTGCCTATCATGGGGGGGGTTCAACTTGGGCCGTTCCTTGCTCGGCCCCAAATTCGGGTTGGATTTCACACAGTACTACGTGGCTAGCCGCATGGTTCTCGAAGGGGAGGCAAAAGGTATCTACGAAACAGATGGGTACTACCTGGCGAAGGCTGCCTCCTATGGGGCAGTGACCGACGCAGGTGAAGCGATGACCAACGCCTACCCGCCCTTTGCGGCGTTTTGCTTAATTCCCTTTGCGCTGCTGCCATACAGACCGGCATTGCTGCTGTTCAGCGTCATCAGCTTGCTGGCGCTGGCTGCCGGCGTCGGCGCGTTTTTCGCCAACGAAGAGATAGCAAACAGAAGGGATTTTATCCTAGCCGGCCTGCTGATTACGTTTTCGTTCTTCCCGGTTTACTATTCTATTTACATGGGACAGATCAACGCTCTGTTGTTCCTGTGCATGGCGCTGGCGCTGTACTTTGCCCGACGCGGCAGCGATTGGCCCACCGGGTTCTTCATCGCCGTTGCTGTGCTCGTCAAAATCTTTCCGGCGGTGCTCATACCGTTCTTTGCCGTTAAACGACAATTCAAGATAGTCATTGCCGCCCTCGTTTCCATGGTCGTACTCGGCGCAGTTTCATTGACCATGTGCCACCCGAGCCTGTACATCACTTATGTATCACAAGTCCTCCCGCAAAAAGTCGAGGGGGGGGCATTCTACCGCAACCAGGGATTCAGCGGCTTGTTTGCTCGGCTGTTGACCGACAACATCTACGTCAATGCCCTGGCGAACCGGCCCGCGCTGGCCCATGGTCTGAGCTCTCTCGCCGGCGCATTAGTTCTGGTCGCAGCGCTAGGCGTGGCAGCCCGCCACGGGAGCAATGCTTCGAGCATCGACTTGGACTTCGGCCTGTGCCTCGTAGCCACCCTGCTCGCGCTGCCCAAATCCTATGAGCACTACGCCATCGTCCTCTTGTTTGCCTATTTCGCCATCATCAGGCTAGTGTCCCATGCGCAGGCTGTCCCCCTTACGCCGATCCTGCTAACTTTTTTGTCGTTCTGCATCTGGACCCTTCTGCTTACGCAGGGAACCGACTATACGCAGCTCCCTCGCAGCGCCCTAACGCAACCGCTGTTCTCCGCCAAATGCCTGGCGACGGCATTGCTCTTTGTGGCAAGTACGTGGCTCGCGCTGGTACCAGATCAGGCGATTAATCGAGATGAGTGCTAATCATCGGCCGAAAATCACAGTAGTAATCCCCGTCTTTAACGAGGTGGGAACCATTGGGGAAATCCTTCTGAGGGTTCAGGCCCAGGACTTCGATAAGGAGGTTGTCCTCATCGACGATGGTTCTACCGATGGCACCCGCGAATTGCTGGTCCAAATTGCGCAGTCGGCAGAGTCCGGTTTGGCCATGACGGACCTCCCCGGCATCAGAGGAAAACTCCGTACTGACAACCTTCGCATCTTCTTCCAGGACAAAAACCGGGGCAAAGGTGCGGCGCTGCGCCGGGGATTCCAGGAGGCCCGAGGCGACATCGTGATCATTCAGGATGCTGATCTTGAGTACGATCCGGCCGATTATCACCAACTGATTGCGCCCATTGAGTCCGGAAGAGCGGAGGTGGTTTACGGTTCGCGATTCCTGGGTGGCCCGCATCGCGTCTTGCTCTTCTGGCACTACGTTGGGAACAAAATCCTTACAACGGTTTCTGACATGACGACAAATTTGAACCTTTCCGATGTATGGACGTGTTACAAAGCATTTAAACGTGGAGTTTTACAAAGCCTTGACTTGCGCGAGGATCGCTTTGGATTTGAGCAGGAGGTAACCATTAAGATCGCGCAGGGGGGGTGGCGGGTCTACGAGACGCCAATTTCATATCACGGACGATCCTATGCCGAGGGGAAAAAGATTACCTGGAAGGACGGTGTGCGCGCCGTTTGGTGCATCCTCCGTTACACCCTGCTGTCGGCTCAACCAAGACTATCCCGCACGAGCGGGGATCCTGAGCCTCTGCGCTATGATCGCAAGGAGGAAGTCCATGGCATTAGGCAAGACCCCTAGCATCACCCAAGTGACCACTCGCAGGATCCTTGCACTCCGTGAAATCTCCACAGTCCAAGGATTCGAATCTATTCAGAGAATTTCGCAAGTAGGATTTCATGCGTCTGCTTTGGCACAAATTACTCTCCTAGGTGTGAAATGCGCGTAGCCATTGTCCACTATTGGCTGTTGAAACGGGCCGGCGGAGAGCGCGTCTTAGAGGCTTTATGTGAACTCTTTCCGCAGGCTGACCTGTTCACCCTGATTGCCACGGACAAGATGCGTCGCCATTTCGCGCCGCACCGGGTAACTACATCATTCCTGCAGCATATCCCGGGCAGCCTCCGGTTTCACCGGCAGATGCTGCCGCTTTGCCCTCTCGCGCTGGAACAACTCGATTTAAGGGCATACGACTTGGTAATCAGTTCCGAATCCGGGCCAGCCAAGGGAGTCATTACGTCCACCGACACACTACATATTTGTTACTGTCATTCACCAATGCGCTATATCTGGGATATGTATCATGATTATACCGATGGCAATGAAATGAGATGCCTGACAAAACTCGTATTCAAGATGGTTTCTCATTACATTCGAATGTGGGATTTGGCGACCGCCGCGCGCGTAGATCATTTCGTTGCGAGCTCGGAGAATGGCGCCGCGCGGATTCGGAAACATTATCGACGCGAGGCTGAGGTAATCCATGTGCCCGTAGATTTGGCGGCCGGTTACCTGGCGGATCGCACCGACGAATACTATTTGGTCGTCGGGCGTTTGGTTGATTATAAACGGACGGACCTGGCAGTTCAGGCCTGTCGTCGGTTAGGGCGAAGACTCCACGTGGTAGGGCTAGGCCCCCAATACAACCAGTTGAAGGAGCTTTCGGGTCCGCACGTCAAGCTTTTTGGTGAGTTGACTGACGCCGACAGGAACGAACAATACGCGCGTTGCCGGGCTCTCTTGTTCCCCGGCGAGGAAGACATCGGAATTGTACCAATAGAAGCGGAGGCGTTCGGCCGACCAGTAATCGCATTCGGCCGGGGTGGAGCAAGAGAAACGGTCGTTGCGCTTGATCCTGATAATGGCATACCGCCCGAACGGGCCACGGGAATCTTCTTTAAGGAACAATCAGTGGAAGCACTCATGGAAGCAATTCTGGCTTTCGAAGCAACAGAGCATCGCTTTTCACCACCTTTTATCCGGGCGCACGCGCGGCAATTTGGCAAAGATCACTTTGTGAGCAAAATGGGCCATTTTGTCGTCGAAAAGCTAGAAAGTTTTCGCGAGTCAAGGCCCCATTGGCGCGTGCAGGCTCCGACACCGGCGACCGGCAGTAAGGGGTGAGGTGAACGCGGCCTCTCATGCCCGCGATGGGCCATTAATGATCGGGCTCCGGAACGAGCGCACGTCGCCAAAATGTGGAAATACGCTCGCTGCAGATTGTGCTCTTCTCCGTCAACGCTTGGTGGGTAGGGACTATGCGAGCACCGCTTTCTAAAGAGGCCGGTACCGTATACTACTGCGCAATGGAAAGTGCCCTGACTCATCCGGTTCGAAGCCAAGTGGCGTCGAATGAGAGCCTTGCAGTCTCGGAAGCGTAGAAAGTAGCGTTCTGTGGCACTTCGTGTCACCTCTTGCTGAGATCTCTCGAATTGGATGTGCTCCACTCCCCGTCCAACGACACTTTGAGTCAACAAAATCACCTGACCTTAGATTCCTGCCCCGCCCTGGTTCTGGCGGGTGGTTTGGGCACCCGGCTTCGTGAAGTATTCAGTGATGGACCGAAATGCATGGCGCCGGTGGCGGGTCGGCCGTTTCTGGAATACCTGCTCGACTTGCTTCGGTCTGCGGGAATCAAGGATGTAACTCTTTGCGTGGGCTACAAGAACGATCAAATCCGCGCATGGGTAGGCGATGGCAGCCGGTGGGGGTTACGAGTTCGATATTCCGTTGAGAAGGATTTGCTGGGTACGGCGGGTGCGGTGCGGCTTGCCGCAAGATTGATCAAAGCGCGGAGTTGCATCGTGCTGAATGGCGATTCGTTTCTAGAAGTTGACCTCGGGGAGATGCTGGCGTTCCATCGCTCGCACAAGGCGCTGGCTACATTGGCCCTGGCGCGCGTGCCCGATGCGAGGCGGTATGGAGGCGTCCGTCTTCGGCGGGATGGAAAAATCAGTGCGTTTTTGGAGAAAGCGGAAACCAAACTCGCTCCGGCTTCCTCTCGAAGCGCGCCGCGGTTGATTAATGGCGGCGTGTACGTGCTCCAACGGCGATTCATCGAGTCTATCCCTACAGAAAAGCCTGTTTCACTGGAAAAGGAAATCTTCCCACGCATGGCCGACGGGAAGCTCTTCGGATTCGTTACGCAAGGATTCTTTATTGATATCGGCGTCCCCACGGACTACGCGCGCGCGCAGACCGAATTCGCGAGAAGGTTGGATGAAAGCCGCCTTTCTTGACCGCGACGGAGTGATCAATGAAAAGGCTCCGGAGGGTGAATATATTGCCCGATGGGAGGAAGTTCGATTCCTGCCCGATGCATTCTCCTCGGTTGCAGCGCTTCACCGTGCGGGAT
>JASHTZ010000036.1 GCA_030040295.1 Terriglobia bacterium
AGGCCAATGCCCACGCCATAGTCCGAGTTTCCGTTGAAACGGTTCGCGGGCATGGAGGTTCACGGCTCGAGAGTCGGGGCAGTGAGACTGCGGCGAGCGGCATGAGCATCCCGCCGTCCGTGCGCAGCTGTTCCGCATGCAAGAACTAATCCTTGCAGGGCTTTCCTTTGCAACTGGTCTTGGTGCTGCATTCACCCTTGCCGGCGCAGGCATTCTTGCCTTTCGTCGCGCCGCAGCCGCCCTGGCCGTCGCAGGCATTCTTGCCAGCGCAGCAGTGTTTGGCCACCTTCGTGGTCGAGGACTTCGTGTCATCTGCCGGACGTGGCGACCCCATGGCAATTGCCGTGGTACCTGCAATGAATCCGGCAAGAGCGGCGCCAACCAGAAGCCTTCGAACGGTGTTTTGCATGTGTGGATTCTCCTTGTGGAATTTGAAAACACGAAGATGCGGAAGCGGGCGTGGCCGGCAGGGTTCCGTTTACAAATGTGCTCGACGCGCCTTGAGCAGCCGCAGCCAAAGCAATGCCCGACAACAAATTCTAGGATGACCCGCAGGGATAGTAATTCCACAATGCGAATGTTGTCAATTGGCTTCCTGCAAGCGACCCGGGGCGGTCGCCTTCGGAGGCCCTGAAGTGGTCCAATCTGGGCCGGATAGTTACGAAAATCGCCAAACGGCGCGATAGTCCGGCGGGAGTTGTGTCCCTCTGTTGACCCTTGGAAGCTGCGAATCGGCCTTGACAACCGGCGTGGAGTTCCTTACGATGCCTTTAACTACGTGACTTTCAGACACTTGCCGTGAAGTCACATTAAGGTAGTTGTGCGAAGGTCCAAACTGGCCGTGCCGGGAGCATGGGGGTTCGCGAATGTCGGGTAAGCTCGGGGAAATTCTTCTCAAGGAAAACCTGATTACCGCTGATCAGCTCAAACAGGCACTGGAGCATCAGAAGGCAAACGGGGGAAGGTTGGGGAATTCCCTGGTGAAACTGGGATTCCTAAATGACGACGAGGTAACGGCTGTCCTCTCCCGCCAGTATGGTGTGCCTTCCATCAACCTGGCCTATTTTGAGGTTGACCCCAGCATCACCAAGCTTATTCCGATCGATACCGCCACGAAGTACCAGGTGCTGCCGCTGAGCCGCGTGGGGGCGTCGCTGACGCTCGCCATGGTGGACCCCACAAATGTCTTCGCGATGGATGACATCAAGTTCATGACCGGATTCAACATTGAACCGGTAGTTGCTTCGGAAGCGGCCATCATGGACGCCATTAAGAAGCACTACGGCAGCGTGGAGGACCAGGAACGGAAGAAAGAGCTCGAGGAAATCGTAAACTTTATTGATGAAGGGCAGGCCGAAAGCCTGGAACTCCAGGATGAAGATGCCGGCGGGCTGAGCTTGGAGGCGCTGGAAAAGGCTTCCGAGGAAGCGCCCGTCATCAAGCTGGTGAACTACATCCTCACCGACGCGGTGAAGCGCGGGGCCAGCGACATTCATATGGAGCCATACGAGAAGGAATATCGCGTGCGCTATCGGATTGACGGTATGCTCCAGACCATCATGAATCCGCCCTTCAAACTGCGCGACGCAATTATCAGCCGCGTCAAGATTATGTCAAAGCTGGATATTTCCGAAAAACGCCTGCCCCAAGACGGCCGCATCATGATCAAGATGATGAAGGACGGGAAGAAGAAGCAGCTCGACTTCCGCGTTTCAGTGCTGCCCACCTTGCACGGCGAAAAAATTGTCATGCGGCTTCTCGATAAGGAAAACCTGCGGCTCGACATGACCAAGCTTGGATTCGAGCAGGTTTCACTCGACAAGTTCACGAAGGCGATCTTCAAACCCTACGGCATGGTTTTGGTCACCGGGCCCACCGGCAGCGGGAAAACCAATACGCTGTATTCCTCCATTTCCCAGCTCAATAAGCCCGACACCAACATCCTCACTGCGGAAGATCCGGTGGAGTTTCAACTGCACGGGATCAATCAGGTGCAGATGAAGGAGCAGATCGGACTGAATTTTGCCGCGGCGCTGCGGTCGTTCCTCCGCCAGGACCCCAACATCATCCTGGTGGGCGAGATCCGCGACTTTGAGACGGCGGAAATCGCCATTAAGGCGGCCCTCACCGGCCACCTGGTGCTCTCCACGCTGCACACCAACGACGCGCCCTCCACGATTTCGCGCCTGATGAACATGGGCATTGAGCCCTTCCTGGTGGCCACTTCCGTCCACATGATTGTGGCGCAGCGGCTGGTGCGGCGCGTTTGCGCGGACTGCAAGACGGCGGAGGATATCTCTCCGCAATTGCTCATCGACGCAGGGTACACCCTGGAGGAAGCCAAGACCGTCAAGGTTTACAAGGGCTCAGGATGCTCGACCTGCGGTAACAAGGGGTATAAAGGGCGGTGCGGGCTTTACGAAGTCCTGGAAATCACTGACGAGTTGCGCGAACTGATCTTGGTGGGCGCCTCGGCGCTGGAACTACGCAAGAAGGCCATTGAGCAGGGAATGATCACGCTGCGCAAGAGCGGCTTAATCAAGGCCGCCCTAGGACAGACAACTTTAGAAGAAGTTTTTCGGGAGACGGTGCTTTAGTGGATCAGTAGTCGCAGTCGGGTGCACGGAAGCAGGCAGTAGTCAGGCGGGAATCCAGACATTCGAATTCAGCGCCCCGTGGTGATCTAGTTTGAACGGTAGGGGCGCATGGCCATGTGCCCCTACTTGAGAATTTGCGGATTCGTGTACTAACCGAAAAGGAGAATCAAAGGGATGCCGCTACCGACCCTCAGCGAGCTGCTGAAACGGATGGTGGATTTGGGGGGATCCGACCTGCATGTGACCACCAATTCGCCGCCGCGCATCCGCGTGCACGGCGAGCTCAAGCCGCTGGACGATATTCCGCCGCTGGGTCCGGCTGAAACCAAGCAGCTCGCTTACAGCATCCTGACCGATGCGCAGAAGCACCGGTTTGAAGAAAACCTGGAGCTTGATTTTTCATTCGGCATCAAGAACATCGCGCGCTTCCGGGGGAACCTGTTTAACCAGCGCGGGGCAACGGCAGGCGTCTTTCGCGTGATTCCTTTCGAAATCAAAACCTTTGAACAGCTCAAGCTGCCGATGGTGCTGCGCAAGCTCTGCGAAAAGCCGCGCGGGCTGATTTTGGTGACCGGACCGACCGGCAGCGGCAAGTCCACCACCTTGGCCACCATGCTCGATTTGATCAACGAGACGCGCTTCGAGCACATGCTCACTATTGAGGATCCAATCGAATTCATCCACCCGCACAAGAAATGCCTGGTGAACCAGCGCGAAGTGCATTCTGACACTCATTCCTTCGGTAATGCTTTGCGCGCCTCGCTCCGTGAAGATCCGGATGTGGTCCTGATCGGTGAAATGCGCGATCTGGAGACTATTGAAGCCGCGCTGCGCATCGCCGAAACCGGCCACCTGACGTTCGGCACACTCCACACCAACTCTGCCTCCTCCACGATCAACCGAATCATCGACGTTTTTCCCTCGCACCAGCAATCGCAGATTCGCGCCCAGCTCTCGCTGGTGCTGGAAGGCATCCTTTGCCAGAGTTTGTTGCCCAAGGCGGACGGCCGGGGACGGGTCATGGCGATGGAGATCCTGATTCCTAACGCCGCCATTCGCAATCTGATTCGCGAAGACAAG
>JASHTZ010000367.1 GCA_030040295.1 Terriglobia bacterium
AGCACCGCGCCCGAGGGGCGGTTCGTCCTGCGGCCCAAAGCCTTCGGGCGACGGGTCGCGAACCGCTCTGGGTTTGTAGCGCGGGTGTCCCCACCCGCGGAGGCAATCGACAATGAATCACGGGTGGGGACACCCGCGCTACAACTGATGGCCAGCGCCAGGTTTTGGGGGACGGAAGAATTCAATTCTGGATGACCCTCTCGCGCAATCCTTTAATCCGGTCGCGCAATTGTGCGGCTTTTTCGAATTCAAACTGTTTGGCCGCTTCGCGCATGCGGGTTTCGAGCGTACGGATCAATTCTTCAAGCTGGTCGCCGGTGACGGCGGCATCGTCGGCTTCATCGACGGGCACGGTCACGTAATCAGCTTCCACAATCGAGGCGAGAGCCATATCGACGGGCTTCGAAATGCTTTCGGGGGTGATGTGGTTGTCCAGATTGTACTGAATCTGTTTTGCGCGGCGGCGATTGGTTTCCGCCATGGCCTGCTGCATGGAGTCGGTGCGCCGGTCAGCGTAGAGTATCGATCTGCCGCGCAGGTGGCGCGAGGCACGACCCATGGTTTGAATCAGCGAGCCGGCGGAGCGCAGGTAGCCTTCCTTGTCCGCATCCAGTATGGCGACGAGCGAAACCTCCGGCAGGTCCAGACCTTCGCGCAACAGGTTGATTCCGATCAGCACGTCGAACTCACCGCGGCGCAGGTCGCGCAGAATCTTGACACGCTCCAGCGTCTCAATCTCGGAATGCATGTAGCGGCAGCGCACGCCCACTTCCGCGTAATACTCAGCCAGGTCTTCCGCCATGCGTTTGGTGAGCGTGGTCACCAGCACGCGCTCGTTGGCGGCGGCGCGCGTGCGGATTTCACCCAGCAGATCGTCAATCTGGTTGCGCGTGGGCCGCACTTCCACTTCCGGATCGATCAGGCCCGTGGGGCGGATGACCTGCTCCACCACTTCCCCGCCCGATTTGGTGAGCTCATACGGACCGGGCGTGGCGGAAACGTAAATCAACTGGCCGATGCGGTGCTCAAACTCCTCGAAGGAGAGCGGGCGATTGTCCAGCGCCGAAGGCAGGCGGAAGCCGTATTCCACCAGCGTCTGCTTGCGCGAGCGGTCGCCAGCGTACATCCCGCGAAGCTGAGGGACGGTCTGGTGGCTCTCGTCGATGAACATCAGCGCGTCCTGGGGAAGATAGTCGAGCAGAGTGGGCGGCGGCTCGCCGGGCAGTCGCCCGGAAAGGTGCCGCGAATAGTTCTCAATCCCGTGGCAGTAGCCCATTTCCTTCATCATCTCGAGGTCAAACATGGTGCGCTGGTGAAGGCGCTGGGCTTCCACCAGCTTGCCCTGCTTTTCGAGCTCGCCGCGCCACCACTCGAGCTCGCTCTTGATGTGCTCGATGGCCTCTTCGCGGCGGTTAGCCGGCATCACGTAGTGCGTGCGGGGATAAATCGGCAGGCGGTCGAGTGTTTGCTTCACCTGGCCGAACATGGGGTCAATCTGCGCGAGCGATTCCACCTGGTCACCCCACATTTCGATGCGGTAGGCGTTGTCTTCGTAGGTGGGATAGACTTCAATCACGTCACCGCGCACGCGAAACGTTCCGCGGCGGAAGTCGATATCGTTGCGCTCGTATTGAATCTCCACCAGGCGGCGCAGAATATCCTGGCGCGAAATTTTCTGGCCCTTTTCCAGCATCACCAACATGCCGTAATAAGCCTCGGGCGAGCCGATGCCGTAAATGCAGGAGACGCTGGCCACGATCAGGCAATCGCGCCGCTCGAACAGCGAGCGCGTGGCCGACATGCGCAGCTTGTCCAGCTCGTCATTGATGGTCGCTTCCTTCTCAATATAAACGTCGGCGGCAGGAATGTAAGCCTCGGGCTGGTAATAGTCGTAGTAGCTGACGAAATATTCCACGGCGTTTTGGGGGAAGAAGTGGCGAAACTCGTGGTAAAGCTGCGCGGCCAGGGTTTTGTTGTGGGCCAGCACCAGGACGGGGCGATTCAGCGCCTCCGCCACCTTGGCCACCGTAAAGGTTTTGCCGCTGCCGGTAACGCCCAGCAGAACCTGATGCTGCTTGCCGTCCTGCGCGCCGCGAATCAGGTCGCGAATGGCCGTCACCTGGTCGCCCCGCGGTTGATAGGCGGAAACGAGTTTGAAGTCCATGTTTTAAGAGTAAAGGGGAAAGGGGAAAGGGGAAAGACAAAAGGGGATGGCGATATGTTACGATAGGTGGGCCTTCGGGCAGGAAACTCTTAAATTCAAGGATTGGATTCATGAACCAGATTCATTCACGTCAAGTATGGAAATTGCTGTTCACACTTTTACTGCCAGCATTCATAGCCAGCATAAGTCTGGGGCAAACGCCCAGCGCGCCCGCGGCCAATCCCGCGCCCGGGCCCATCGCCAAGCCTAATCCTGCGCAAAGCCCGGGCCCAACTCCCAGCCCGAGTCCAAATCCGACGCCCGCTGCAAACCCGTCACCCGCCACCAGCAAGCCGGCTCCCCCCGTCCTAGAGACACCGGAGCCGCCGGAAAAGATAGTGCTCAAAATCGGGAATCTGCAATTTA
>JASHTZ010000368.1 GCA_030040295.1 Terriglobia bacterium
TAATTGCGCATCATGAGGATTTGTGGTTTCATGTCCGCATGGGACCACTGCAAATCGATGATGCCGGAACGATGATTTTGGGATTGCAAGACGAGATTCGCCGTTCGGAAGAGTCGCGCTACGATCACCGTCTGCATGGGGTACTTTTGGTGGCCCAGGGAGCGACATGCCCAGAAGTCGGGCGCTTGCTGGGCGACGCTCCGCGCACCGTTGAGTATTGGGTACGGCGTTTTGAAGCCAAGGGCTTCGGGGGTTTGACCGAAGGCCATCGTTCGGGACGCCCACGACGATTGAGCGAAGCGCAACTCCGGGAGGTCGACCGGGCCTTGCGCCAGACCCCTCGCGATCTGGGGTTGAGCGGTACGCTGTGGGATGGGAAAACCCTGAGTGCCTGGATCGAGCAGCGCTTCCAGGTCCATTTGCGGGTGCGGCAATGTCAGCGGTTGTTCCGGCAGCGGGGCTTTCGGCTGCGCAAACCCTGCCCCCTGATTGCCCACGCCGATCCGGAGCGGCAGAAGGCGCATAAAAAAACTCCAGGAGCTAAGCCTCGATCCCACGGTTGACCTTTGGGCTATGGACGAAGTGCATTTTCAACAACACGGTTCGCGCTGTCAGATGTGGGTCCCGCCCGAAATCCGGGACCCGGTCTTGTTTCACCCGCCCAACCGCAAGAGCGTGGGTTACTATGGAGCGGTTCGCCTGCGTGATGGTCGCTTCTTCTTCCGGTCAGAGGGCGGGAAGTTCAACGCCCTGACCTGCTGGAAATTCTTGCAGCAACTCTGTGCCACCAGCACGCGCGGCGCACGGCGCGCCGTGGTGATTACCGACAACGCCCAATATCATCACGCCCGCCTGCACCGGGACTGGAGAGAGCAAAAAGCGGAACGGTTCCGTCTGGATTTCTTGCCGCCCTATAGTCCGGAGTTGAATCCCGCCGAGCGTATCTGGAAACTGACGCGTCGGCTTTGTATCCATAACCGTTACTTTCAGAGCTTGGCCGACGTCACTTGTGCCGTCGAAGCCGAGTTCGCAAACTGGGCTAAACCTAATAACGCGCTGCGCCGACTATGCGCAATTACTTAAGACGCTGAGTTTAGAAAGAGCTTGGGAACCCTTTGCCTAGTTGCTGATGACCACGCGGGAACTGTGAGATTAGACGAAGGCGGGCCAATCCCCTGACGCGAGCGAGGAGCGAGGCAAAATCTTTTCGCTCAAGCCCAGTCCCCTTCGCCAACACTGCCTGCGGCCTCGCTCCACGCCCCTCCCATTCGATATGCCACGTAAACTGAAGTGGGATCGGTGACGGGCCGCACTTCCCGTCGCGCCGAGCTGGCGCTTGCCCTCCAGTACTTTCCTGCAAATCTACGGACAATCCCCGATTGTCCCCCTCTAATACACACGCTAACGTGAACACGTGATGATTGAAATTGGAGGTGAAAGTGTCAACCCATCTTATTAACGAACCCGAACTCGTCACGGCGGCTCAGTCGGGCGATCAGAATGCCTTTGGCGCGCTGGTGGAATCCTGCTACCGGCCGGTTTTCCGGCTTGCCGTGGGAATTATGCGAAACCGCGAGGATGCCGAGGACGTCGTGCAGGACACGATGTTGAAGGCCTATTGCAATCTCGGGCGGTTTCAAGGGAAATCGCGGTTTTATACCTGGGTCGTGCGGATCGCGATCAACGAGGCCCTCATGAAAATTCGCATTCGACAGAGGGGCAAAGAGGTTTCCCTGGACGAACCGGCCTCCGAAGGAAGCACGGTTCCTCGCGAAGTTCAAGATTGGAGGAATTACCCCGAGAAGTCTTATGCCCGGAAGGAAGTGGCGGAAATCCTGGAGGGGGCTCTGGGAGCGCTAAGTCCATGCCTGTCCGCAGCATTCTGCCTTCACAACGTTGATGAATTATGTATGAAAGAGACTGCTGCAAAACTGGGAATTTCCATGCAAGGCGCGAAATCCCGCATCTCCCGAGCCAGATCACGGCTCCGCAAAAGGCTGCGTCATATTCTTCGCAATCCCGGGAACAAGCCCCATAAACAGACGCCGCGTATCACGCACGTGATCAGGACCGGCAGCGGCGCCGGTCGGCTCGCGACCTGCTCTTGAAGATGCGATCCTCATCATCATCGCCGGCCTTTACGACGGGCATCAGCAGTCGAACCGCCAGGGGGAGAGGCGCTCGCACCGGCGCTCAATCAGATGGTGGGAAACCCGCGTGTTCAACCGGTGGCACGGCGATACACAATCTTTCCCGCGACGATGGTAACCGTGACCGCGCCGCGGAACTTGCGGCCGTCGAACGGAGAGTTGTGGCTCTTTGAGCGGCTGCCGGCCGCGCGATAGGTCCATTCGAGGTTGGGATCGAAAAGTGTGAGGTCAGCCGCGCCGCCGATCTGCAATCGGCCGTGCGGCAGGTTGAGGATACGTGCGGGATTGGCGCTGAGCATTGAGACCATGTGCCAGAGCGAGATCAAGCCAGTATGGACGAGTTCGGTGAGCGCGAGTCCGAGCGCGGTCTCAAGCCCCGTGATTCCGAACGGCGCGCCGGCGTCCAGGGGCTTGGCCTTGAGCTCGGCGGCGTGCGGGGCGTGGTCCGTGGCGATGGCATCGACGGTGCCATCGGCGATTCCGGCGCGAATCGCTTCCACGTCCGCGGCGCTGCGCAACGGAGGATTCATCTTGGCGTTTGTGCCGTGCGCCAACACGGCTTCGTCAGTGAGCGCGAAGTGGTGGGGAGTTACTTCGCAGGTCACGCGCACGCCGCGGCGCTTGGCTTGGCGCACCATGTCGAGCGCGCGCGCGGTGGAAAGATGCGCGACGTGCAAGTGTCCTCCCGTCGTTTCGGCGATCACCAGGTCGCGCGCCACGCACACGTCCTCGGAAGCGTTGGGGATTCCGCGCACACCCAGCTTTTCCGCCACCGGCCCTTCGTTGATCACGCCGCCGGCGCTCAGGCTTGGGTCTTCGCAGTGGTCGCTGAGGGACGCGCCCAGTTCGCGGCTCCGCTCGAGGGCGAGGCGCAGCAGCCCTGCGGTTTTCACCGGGCGCCCATCGTCCGAAAACGCCACCGCTCCTGCCGCTGCCAGCGCTTCGAAGTCGGTCAGCGACTCGCCCTCGCTCCCCAGGGTTACGGCCGCGACGGGAAAGACTCGCGCCAGGCCCAATTGCCGCGCCTTGGCAATTTGCGCTGCGACCAGTTCCGGCCGGTCGATGACGGGCCGGGTGTTGGGCATGGTGGCAACGGAAGTAAAGCCTCCGGCGACGGCTGCGGAGAG